>LNZD02000012.1 GCA_001469005.2 SAR324 cluster bacterium lautmerah10 | reverse complement strand
GGAATTTCAAGAGGAAAAATCGACCGGCGTTACCATGGAGATGTAGACAAACTCGTTCCGATTCTGATACATGGAGATGCTTCTATTGCAGGCCAAGGCATCGTCTATGAGGTTCTTCAAATGTCGCAGTTGCCTGGATATCACATAGGAGGAACGGTTCATGTGGTGCTCAACAATCAGGTGGGGTTCACGGCGGATTATTTTGAAGGCCGCTCTAGCACCTACTGCACGGATGTCGCGAAGACGACGCTTTCCCCGGTTTTTCATGTGAACGGAGATGATCTTGATGCTGTTGCCTATGTAACAGAATTGGCGCTTGAATTCCGACAGAAATTTCATCGTGATGTATTTGTGGATATTGTTGCGTATCGTCGCCATGGTCACAACGAATCTGATGAGCCTCGTTTCACCCAGCCCGCTCTCTATAAAAAAATTGCTGAACATCCCAACCCCCTCCAAGTTTACTCTCAACGTCTCATTCAGGAAGGAAGGGTCTCTGAATCAGATGTACAGAAATTGGTTGAGGATTTTAAAAAGCAACTGTCTGAAAAGCTGGAAAGCACTAGAAAACAGGAAATTTCTGCTTCAACTTCATTTCTGGAAGGAGCCTGGTCAGGAATCCGTCAACCAGGAATGATCGATTTTGAACATTCTCCTGAAACGGGTGTTGAGAAATCGACTTTTCTCCGCTTGGCTGAAAAAGTGACTGAACTTCCAGAGCAAATGAATTTTTTTCCAAAAATCCGCAAACTTTATGCTGAGCGGAGAGCAATGGTTTTGGAAAAGCAGATGCTGGATTGGGGGGCAGGCGAGACGATGGCTTTTGCAACCTTATTGGAAGAATACCGCCCGGTTCGTATCAGTGGACAGGATTCCGGAAGAGGAACCTTTGCCCACCGGCATGCGATAGTTACAACCGAAGAAGATTCTAAATACGTTCCTCTAAATCATTTGTCCGACAAACAGGCTCCTTTTTCTGTTTATAATTCTCTGCTTTCTGAATACGGAGTGCTCGGTTTCGAATTTGGATATGCGTATGCAACTCCGAGGAGTCTTACTATTTGGGAGGCTCAGTTTGGTGATTTCGGAAATGGAGCACAGATCATTTTTGACCAGTTCATTAGTTCTGCAGAAACCAAATGGCATCGGATGAACGGACTGGTGGTGCTTCTTCCCCATGGATATGAAGGTCAGGGACCGGAACACTCTTCCGCCCGTATTGAACGCTATTTGGAACTTTGTGCGGATAACAACCTGATGATCATCAACTGCACTCTCCCGGCAAATATGTTCCACGCTTTACGCAGGCAAGTAGAGCAACCGTTCAGGAAACCACTTATTGTTTTTACACCCAAAAGTCTACTTCGGCATCCGAAATGTGTGAGTCCACTGGAGGATTTTCTCGGAGGGTCAAGATTTCGGGAAGTTCTGGATGATACCAAAGTGGAGCCTGAAAAAGTGCGGAAGGTATTATTCTGTTCAGGGAAAATCTATTATGAGCTGGAGTCGTTTCGGGAAGAAAAAGGTCAGGACCATGTGGCAATCGTCAGGCTTGAACAACTTCATCCCTTGCCCGTAAAACAACTTGAGGCAGTGATTGAACAATATTCCAATTGCCAAACCTGGTGTTGGGTTCAGGAGGAACCTGAAAATATGGGGGCATGGTGTTTCATGAATCGAAAGTTTAAATTCACCCCCAAGCCCCTTCAACTGGTTTCGCGGAAGGAATCTTCATCTCCCGCAGGGGGATTTGCAAAAATTCATCAGCAGAATCAACAGGCCTTGATCGAAAGGGCCTTCAGCATAGGATAAACCTAATCATTTCATTTTCAGATCATGGCAGTTCATGAAATAAAAATTCCCAGCCCGGGTGAATCAATCACGGAAGTCGAAATCGGGAATTGGCTTAAACAGGATGGAGACTTGGTTCAAATCGATGAGTCGCTCTGCGAAATAGAAACTGATAAAGCTACCTTGCCTTTGGTTGCGGAAGTTTCAGGCAGGCTGAAAATCATCCTCGAGCAGGGATCAGTCGCCAATGTCGGAGATGTCGCTTGCAGCATTGATTCGGATGCTGCGGGGCTTGTTCAGGAGAACAAAAGTGCTTCTAAGCCTTCAGCGCCTCTTCAGGAGGAAACATCATTGATCGCAGAAAAAAAGGATTCTCAAGAAACTGGATATCCGAAAGGCCATCCTTCTCCTGCCGCCAGAAAAATGATTGAGGAAAGAGGTCTGGAAACGGAACAAATTGAGGGTACAGGTCCGGGAGGAAGGATTTTGAAACAGGATGTTCCGGAAAAGCAGCAGGAGGTTCCAAAAGAGGTGCAAAGCAATAAAGAATCAGTAACTGCCGAAGATAATCCTGTTCAGGAAGGTTCTGATGCGTCCAGTCAAACTTTGGGGTCCGCTGAAATTTCTTCAGGAAAGCGAGAGGTTAAACGGCAAAGAATGTCACGATTGCGCAGGAAACTCTCGGAACGCCTGGTTGCTGTCAAAAATGAAACAGCCATGCTGACCACCTTCAATGAAGTCGACATGCAGCAGATTTTTGACTTGAGGGGAGAGTACAAAGATTCTTTTGAAAAGAAGCACGGAGTCCGTCTTGGATTCATGGGGTTTTTTGTTAAAGCCTGCTCACAAGCACTTGGAGAATTTTCTGCAGTGAACTCACAGATCGAAGGTGATGAAATCGTCACTTATGATTATGTGGACATGGGGATTGCAGTGAGTGCTCCAAAAGGCTTGATGGTGCCTGTGATCCGAAATGCTGAAACTAGAAGTATCGCTGAATTGGAAACGGAAATTCGAAGATTGGCTGCGAGGGCCAGAGATAATCAACTGAGTCTCGAAGAGATGGAAGGCGGAACCTTCTCCATTACCAATGGCGGCGTTTTCGGCTCCATGCTTTCGACACCCATCCTTAATCCTCCCCAGGCAGCCATTTTGGGAATGCACAACATTGTCGAGAGACCTATGGCCGTCAATGGAGAAGTCAAAATCCGACCGGTGATGTATTTAGCCCTTTCCTATGACCATCGTTTGATCGATGGACAGCAATCGGTCAGTTTTTTAGTTCGAGTTAAAGAACTCCTGGAAACACCTGCCAGAATGATGTTGGGAGTTTAATGAAAACAGGATGAATGTTCGAACAAGTTACTTCTATAATTTTATTTCAACTTTAAGACTTCTAACTTAGCAATTTCTTGATGGACAAATTTGACGTCACCGTGATTGGTTCAGGCCCAGGGGGTTATGTGGCTGCCATTCGATGTGCACAATTAGGAATGAAGACCGCAATCATTGAACGCTATTCAACTCTAGGGGGAACCTGTCTCAATGTGGGCTGTATTCCTTCTAAAGCTCTTTTGGATTCAAGCGAACATTATCACAACGCCTTAAAGAATTTCGGGAAGCACGGTATTGAAACTGATGGAGTCCGCTTGAACTGGCCCGGAATGCTTGGCAGGAAGGATGATGTTGTCGGTCAGACCTGTTCTGGTGTTGAATACCTGATGAAAAAAAACGAGATCAAGGTCATTCACGGACATGGCTCCTTTGAAACCAATCAGAAAGTGTTGGTCCAAGGTGAAGACGGATCCAATATTTCTGTTGAAACAGAAAACGTCATCATTGCGACAGGTTCGAAGCCATCCAGCATTCCTGGGGTTCAAATTGATAAGCAGCGAATTATTACTTCCACGGAAGCTCTGAAATTAGCTGAAATCCCCCAAAAAATGGTGGTCATCGGCGGAGGAATCATTGGATTGGAACTAGGATCCGTTTATTCACGTTTGGGTACTGAAGTACAGGTGGTGGAATATCTGGACCGTTTGATTCCTTCGATGGATGGAAGCTTGGGCAAGGAAATGCTGCGTACCTTGAAAAAACAGGGGATTCAGTTTTTCCTCAGCCACGCAGTACAAGAAGCTAAAAATTTTGGAGATAAGGTTGTTGTCAAGGCATTGAACAAAAAAGAGCAGGAGGTTGAATTTGATGCGGATTACTGCCTCGTTGCGGTTGGTAGACGTCCCTATACCGAGGGGCTCAATCTGAATGCCGCAGGTCTTGAAATTGATGAGAAAGGAAGGGTTCCAGTCGACGAAAATCTGCAAACCCAAACTCCTGGAATTTATGCGATTGGAGATGTGGTGAGGGGGGCCATGCTCGCACATAAAGCAGAAGAAGAGGGAGTGTTTGTTGCTGAAGTTATTGCTGGAGAAAAGCCTCACATTAATTACCGAAATATACCAAGTGTGCTTTATACCTGGCCTGAAGCCGCAGGAGTAGGTTTCACCGAAGAAGAACTGATTTCTGAAGAGAGACCTTACAAATCCGGAAGTTTCCCCTTCAGGGCTCTTGGGCGGGCACGTGCGGCAATGGAAACCGATGGTCTGGTGAAAATCCTTGCTGACCCAGATACTGATGAAATACTGGGGGTGCACATGATGGGAGCGCGAATTGCGGATTTGATTGCTGAAGCCGTTGTTGCCTTGGAGTATCGTGCCAGCGCAGAAGACCTTTCAAGAATGTCCCATGCCCATCCTACTTTTGCAGAGGCAGTCAAAGAAGCTGCTCTTGATGCAACCGCAAAGCGTCCCCTGCATCTTTGACGTTTTATTGCTGAAGGTCATTCGTTTTTAAACCACGCCTTCAGGAAGCCATTCCGATGGTTAGGGTTTCAATCCAACTTAAACTGGCACTGGGATTAAGTGTTTTAATCCTCATTGCCTTACTCTGGAAAATTCCTGAACCCCTTCAGGATGACTCCCTATGGACAGATAAAATTGCCCATATTCTGATTTTTATGATTCTGGCAATCAGTTACCTCAATGTGGGCACACAAGGATTTAAAAACTTCAAATTTAGAAATTTTGGAAAGGCATTAGGAGCCGCAGCACTTTTTTCCATTTTAACAGAAGCTTTACAACTTCTTATTCCCTGGAGACACGGTGATTTCATGGATCTCGCAGCCAATATCATCGGAGTCGGCTTAGCAGGAATCATGGTGAAAACCATGCATTCTGTAAAGAAAACGGTCTGATCGTTTAGGTCTTTTATCCCTCATCATTTTTCATTTTCAGGACAGAATTGATTAATAGAATTGTTCCCGTGCGGTCTCTGCATTAGTCTAATCATTGTGGTTCAAAAAAATTAAGTCTGACCTCAGCTGAAGTCAGAAAAATCATTTTTATGATAAAATGGTTCTGATCTTTAGGAATCGATCTGGAATCAAGTTCCAATGTCAACACGCGAGCAGATTCTAATTGTAGACGATCAGGAAAATAACCGACTGGTTGTAGAGGACCATCTTCGCAAACTTCGGTGTGATATCCATGGGGCGTCATCGGGGGAAGAAGCATTGGAGATGCTATCAGCGATCAAACCCGACTGTATCCTGATGGACATCATGATGCCGGGGATGGATGGTGTTGAGACGACCCGCAGAATCAAATCCCTCAAAGCTTTTGAGGAAATTCCTGTTCTGATGATCACTGCCCGTGATGAAGTTTCAGGAATCCAGGATGCCTTAGATGCAGGCGCCGTAGATTACCTAGTCAAGCCGGTGGAACCAACAGCCCTTCTTGCCAGGGTTCGTTCCGCACTCAGAACGCGACACGCCTTTCAGCAGGTCAGAGATCTTAATCAAGACCTCCTTGCACAAAAAAAAGAACTGAGTAATTTCACCCACATGGTCAGCCATGACCTCAAATCTCCGGTTGTAGGAGCCGCGAGTCTTTTTAATTTCTTTCTTTACCGTCTCCGTGACGATTATCCGGAAATCCTGGAAGATGATGGGATGAATGAAATGCTCCAGAGAATCCCGGATACCTTTACTAAGTTGCTTTCTTTCATCAATACCATGCTCGATTACGCGGAGGCAGGACGTGTGATAGGGAAGCAGGAAATGGTATCAATGGACAAAGTCCTCAGTGCAGTCGTGCAGAATTTTGAATATGCAGTCAATGAAGGCATGGTCCATTTTGAAAAAGAGGGCAGTTTCCCGGAAGTCTGGTGTGATCCTGTGAGAATGGTTCAGGTCTGGCAAAATTTGATTGCCAACGCGATCAAATACCGCGGAGAGAAAAATCCGGTCCGGGTCAGTCTTGGAGGAGGTTTGCTACAAAACGGCTGGAAATTCTGGGTGGATGACAATGGCCCTGGAATTCCGGATCATGAATTTGAAAACATTTTTCAGCCTTTTGTGAGGGCGGATCATGAGACCGAGGGAAGTGGGATAGGACTTGCTACATCGGACCGCATCCTCAAGGCCCATGGGGGGATCATCCGGGTTGAGCCTAAACCAAGTGAAGGAGCCCGTTTTGTTTTTTAACTTCCGAATCCAATTTGATTTTGAATTCAATGACCCCGCCAACTGCTTCCTCTCAGTCTTTTCAGAAACAACCTCCTGAAAAATACGATTTGCGACCGGTTCATGGAGCAAGGGTTGCTCTCAAGACTCTGGCCATTGCGATTCGGATTCCTTTGATTCGGGGACTGATCGGCAGGTTTGTGTTATGGCAACTGGGGGTTTACAGGTTCAGGAAAAGCCGGCCCTCTGGAGAAGCACTCATGCATCCGGTCCATCCAGATTTTCGTCAGCAGAGCAAAAAAGAAGCGTTGAATTCAATTCAGGATTTTTTTGATTCTGCAAAGAATAAACACTCGGCATCATCAAAAATCATTCGCCCCAAAACACAGAAATCAACAAAAAGTCAGGTCAGAAAATCCATTGAACGGGAAGGAGTGGAAACCGTATTTGATTTCCACCAGGCTTATCTTGAAGGCATCACCACTCCTTCCCAGGTCGCTCAAAGGTTTTTGGATGTGGTCCGCAGCATGGAAGAAAGCGCGGTGCCTTTGAAACCGATGGTGGAATGGGATTCCAAGGAGATCCTTAAGCAGGCGGAAATTTCGACAAAACGCTTTGAAAAGGGAAAACCTTTGGGAATTCTGGACGGGGTTCCTGTTGCTGTCAAAGATGAAATTGATCTTCTGCCTTATAAAACCATGGCAGGGACCAGATTTTACACAAAGACCACTCCATCACAGGATTCTACAGCAGTTTCCAGGTTGCGCCGTGCCGGGGCTTTGATGGTTGGAAAAAGCAGTATGCATGAACTGGGGATGGGAGTGACGGGTCTGAACACAGACTGCGGTACTGCCAGAAATCCCCATCACCCCGATCATTATCCGGGTGGTTCCAGTAGTGGGTCTGCAGTAGCAGTCGCTTCAGGGATCTGCCCCCTTGCTCTGGGGATGGATGGAGGAGGTTCGATCCGTATTCCCGCCAGTTTGTCCGGGGTGGTTGGGCTGAAAACCACCTGGGGCAGGATCAGCCGTTCAGGAACGGATCCTCTCTCCTGGAGTGTGTCGACCATGGGGCCTCTCGGTGCAACCGTTGAAGATGTTGCTGCTGGTTATGTAAAGATTGCCGGCCCTGATGAAAGTGACGAATGGACCAAGCAGCAACCTGAGATTCATCTCCAGGGATTTTATGAATCCAGACTGGAAGGCATCCGTTTGGGATGGTTCCCTGATTGGTTCCATCATTCAAAACCAGAAGTGGCAAACGCTGTAAAAAACATGTTTCCGGTTCTAAGAGAAGCTGGTGCAACTTTGCATGAAATCAGTATTCCTAAGTTGGATGCAGTGCACCTATCTCTTATCATAACCATCATTACTGAAATGCGTTCTTCTCTTGAGTCGTTTTCGGAACAGTGGAAGTCCCCCTTATGTTTTGAAAACTTCATCAACCTGAGAATAGCGAAGTTGCTTCGCGGAGAAGATTATCTCAAAGCCCAACGAATTCGTGCTGAAGCCATTGACAATTTCCGGAATATCTTTCAGCAGGTTGATGCCCTGATCACACCAACGACGGCCTGTACGGCCCCTATGATTTCAGAAGATGCCATGGGTGCAGGTGAATCAGACTTAGCCGCAACTAATGAACTGATGCGTTTTATTACATCGGCCAATCTAACCGGGTTGCCTGCGATCTCACTGCCCGTTGGTTACGATGGAAAAGGACTGCCGATTGGAATGCAGTTGATGAGTGGTGCATGGCAGGAATCCTTACTTCTAAGACTTGCTTATTTCTTAGAACAATCTGTTGAGCGGAAAATGCCGATGCTGCATTTTTCATTGCTTAAGGATCCGCCATTCGAGAAACAATAAACTTTCCCCAAAAGTCTTGATGCCTCAGGTATGGGGCTTATAATCATTTTTTCCATTTGGAAACAAGCATCCAATGGGTTGGAAATCAAATTATTGTCTCAAAACAGGGCCAGTAGCTCAGTTGGTTAGAGCAGTCGACTCATAATCGATCGGTCGCAGGTTCAAGTCCTGCCTGGCCCACCACATAAATCGAATTACAATGAGTGAGCAAATAGAAAAAGTAATTGCACTTGAAAAAAGAATCGAGGAATTAGAGTTTCGAATCAAAATGGATGAGAGTCTCTATAACGAATTGGCCAATCACCATAAAGTCAATCGAACATTGATCAATAACTACCGTGAGACCCTTAAAGCATTAAAAACCGAAAACTTAGACAAAGAAATTGTTAGTAAGATAGAAGGGTTAAGTGTGGAAAGAGCAGAATAAGCACACTAATTTTGTAGACGAATTTCGTTGTATAGTTGACCTCGTCGAAGCTCAAAAAACATCTTTTAAAAATACCTTGTCCTCATGAGTTATGTGGTTCATGTCACCGCCGTAGTGGAGGGTGATATCGATAAAATTGAAGGACTGATTAACCAGTATCGTTACAAGTGCCTGGAAAATCAGCCGGGGATGCAACAATTTTATGTCTGCAGACATTTAGAGCAGCAAAATGTTTTTCTCTATACCCAGATCTTCAAAGATCAGGAAGCCCATCAATCTCACCTAGAGGGAGATGATCCCAAGTGGTTCTTCCAGCAAATGGAAGACCATGAGTTCAGTTTTCAGGGACAGTGGGTTGCTGGAATGGAAATAGAATCTTCTTCGGGGCAAATCCTAAATTAAAACGAATACTCTTTTAGAATCCATTGAAATAGGAATATGAGTTTTGTCGTGGCAATCAGGATTCAGTTAGAAGGAGATGCAGAAATCTTTCGTGAAATGATCATGCAGTACCGTGAAGACTGTTTGGCCAATGAAAGTGGTATGGAGCAGTTCCTCATCTGTTCCATACCCGATGACGAAAAGGGTTTCCTGTTGTTTGAAGTGTTTAGTGATCAGGAAGCACACCAACTTCATTCGCAGGGGAGTGACCTGCAGAAACTCCTCCAATCAATGCAAGAGCAAAATATGAGGATGGAAGTGATGATGATGGGGGGAGAGGAAATAGAATCGGAAACTCAACCTATTCTTAACTAATAAGTTCAGTTTTTAGTTCTATTTTTTGTAGGCAGCTTATTCTTCAGATCATCACTAGAATGACCCCTGTGACTGCAAGGACCGATAGTTCAATTCCAAAAAATGAGAAAAAGACAGAAAAAACCAGCAAATCGTCTGAGGTTTGTTGTTTAGCTTCCCGGTGAACTGCTATTGGTTTCTCAACATTAACAATTTTTTCCACCACTACTTTTTCCACAACAGGGTCAGGTTTTTGTGCCTTGTCCACGGTTTTTAGAACCTGATCCGCTACAGACAGTTCATTGATCAGGTGGTCCAAGTCATTTGCTTGAGTCATGGTGATTCAATTCTTCGAAGCGTATTTTGTATAAACAGGTGATTCAAAATACATGAGGCTGATTCAAAAACACTGCAGGAGCATGACGGAATTGTTCTTCAGAAATATTAAAATCTCTAAGTACTTTCCTGAAAAAATGATCTTCTTCATCCAAAAAAAGTTCATCGGAAAGCAGCATTTCAAAAAGATAAACCACGGCTTTTAATCGATCATCCAAAGGTAATTCTTTGAAAGTGAAAACACACTCTTGATAGATTTGGTCGAACTGGTTGTTTTCATGATGTTTCTCAAGTTCTTCCAACTTTAAGGGGATTTTTTCATGACTGCAGACCTTTTGAATGTATTCACGCTCTGAATCTGCAATTTCTTTGTCCACAGAAGCGCCCAACCAGAGCAAGTGAACCAGTGCTTGAGGCTCATCAAGTTCCATCTATGGTTCTATACTCCAGGCCATGAATATAGTGTTTCTGGTAATTTTTAAACCGGATTTGTTTCGATTGTTTCTTGTTCCAGAGATTGGTTCCACGTCATTAGTTGGCTAGCTTGCTTCAGCAAACGACTGAAATAAAAAAGCAGGGATCCCCATCCGTGAAAAAAGAGAATACTGAATTTACTTGGAGAATTGTTCATTTAATGTGTCCAGTTTTGGAAGGCATAAAAAGAAGCTGAAAATATGACTGATAATCCGATGACCAGGAAAAAGTATTTTAGCATACCATGTGGATATGCCCTTTTTGTGTTTTGAGTGCCTCGAATCGGCTTGGCAAAATCCTGAATCATGATCCTTAATATATATGTCCTTAAAAAATTGATGATTCACAATAGTGATAACATAAGTTTCAACTTTAATGCCAAAGAGTTTTTAGTTTGTTGAATTGAAAGATTAAGAAACAAAAAAAGGACCTTTAGACTTAAGCAAACTGAGAATCAGTTTTTAAGGATTCCCTTGATACAATAGGCAATCACAGCGGCTACCTGTTCGGGAGATCGACAAACTGCTGCAGATGATTGATCAATTTCTTTGAGCGCATGGTCATGTTCCTCATCGTGAAGGAGGATCAAGGACTTGTTCAGGGCGTGAGCGATTCCGGCTTCAAAAGCGGCATTCCACTGTTTGTATTTTTTGCCGAAGCGTACAACAACAATATCTGCTTCCTGAATCAATTTTCTTCTTCGGATACTGTTCAACCCTGCACCCTTATGGTCATGCCAAAAGCTATCACTTTCACTGCCGAGTAAAATACTCCCGCAGTCGTCACTGTCGCTATGACTTGTGTTCGGTTCGGAAAATTGAATCGGGACTTGGTAGGTATTTAAGACCTCTTTGATCTGTTCTCGCCAGTCACTATGAATTTCTCCAGAGAGATAGACGTTCCATGGATTTTCCTGAAAGGCTTGCTGTTGTATGTCTTTTTTCGCATTCATGGTTCTGGATTTTGAGCAATATAGAAAAAATGGCTAATGGGATGAATGGATCCTCCAAAAACGAAAATTTGGAAGAGATATCGGGCTATCTGAAAAATTGAAGTTGTTTCAGGATTTTCCTGGTGAGAAAAACTTGATACAGAATAGAAGTCAAAACAAGTTCATGCAAGTTAGGCATGCCTCCCAAGATTTATTTTTCTGAAAAGAAACTGGAAAGCTGAGCTTGTTCCTGTAAGCTATGATTCCTTTAAATAAAGCTATTATTTAAGTCTAAAAAAAGTGACTTATGCAAGAAACCTCTGCATGGAAGCGGAAATAGAGGGTAAAAATCATTTTTTATGAATTCTTTTTGATCACAGAATGGATGGTGCTACGGGAATTGCATAAAGGAACAAGTCTGGAAATCCTAACAGCAGAGCAAGTCTGGCAGGGATGACCCAGTCCCGAAATTGAACTTAGCTAAGATAAGAGTATGAGTGTTGGTAAACTGACCGGACCTAAAAAAGCAGCGATTCTGCTTTTAGCATTGGGAGAGGATGCTGCAGCAGAGGTGTTGAAAAACCTGGAAGAAGTAGAAATCCAGCAGGTAGGGTATTTCATGACCCGTTTCACAGACATCGCTCCGGAAGAAGTCGATATCGTCCTGGAAGAATTTTACCGGAATTCGGTAACCCAGGAAGAAGGTGTCAACATTAATGCCTCTCCGGATTTTGTCCGAAATGCCCTGAACAAAGCGGTTGGTCCGGACCGGGCCAAAGAACTTTCCGACAACCTCAGTGCTACTGGAGAAGATTCAGGGCTTGATGCCTTAAGGTTCATTGAACCGGTCATGATTTCCAACTACATTCGTAATGAGCACCCACAAACCATTGCGCTTGTTCTTTCTTATTTGAACAATCTGGAACAGGCCTCGACAGTGTTAAGGACCCTACCAGAAAGTGTACAGGCCGATGTCGTCTATAGAATGGCTGTCATGGAAAGCATTCCTCCCGGAGTGGTTCAGGAAATGAATGATGTGTTGACTGAGGAAATGAAAGCTGCAGGCAGTGGAGGCGCAAAAGTTGGAGGAATAGAACCGGTTGCAGAAATCCTGAACTCGGTTGATAAAGCCACCGAAACCAGGATCCTATCAACCATTGAAGAGTCCAATCCGGACCTTGCTGAACAGATCCGAGAATTGATGTTCACATTTGAAGATCTCGCTCTTATTGATAGCAAGCAAATGCAGACGGTCATGAAAGATGTCGACCAGGCCGATATGGTTCTTGCCCTGAAAACTGCAAGTGATGCGATTAAGGAACTCATTTTCAGCAGTATGTCAACCCGTGCGGCAGAAATGGTCCGCGATGACTTGGAAAACCTTGGACCTGTCAAAGTTTCAGATGTTGAGGCTGCTCAGCAGAAAATCATCAAAGTGGTGAAGAAACTTGAAGAAGACGGCACGATTGTTATTGCTGGTGCAGGCGGTGGAGATGTGGTATAAAAAGAGTTTGATGATTTTTCGAACATTATTTCGTGATAATCATCAAGTGGCTCCTGGTAAGGAGCATTGTTTAGTTTAGGTCTGTTTTTCGGTGCTATGGATGCTCCGAGGGTTTCAGACCCCATGAAACGAAAGGATAATCATGGCAGTAGGAACGGTAAAATGGTTTAATCCTACCAAGGGATATGGATTCATCCAGCCCGACGGAGGAGGCAGTGATGTTTTTGTACACAAAAACGATCTTCACGGGACCTTTATCAACGAAGGGGACCGAGTTGAGTTTGAAATTGGTGAGGGACGAAAAGGGCCAGCGGCTCAGGACGTTCGAAAACTCACTGATTAATCCCCCTTCCAATTAATTTCGGGGTCCCGGCACTTCTTCCGGGTTGTGATCGTGTGGGCTGCGTCTTTTAGGCTCATTCCTTTGGCCCCGTTCTTTCCTTTTTATTTTGTGATCCGCTAAAATTATCCGGCAGGAAGTTCGTGAGGATCTTTGGCAGAACCGAAGAATCATCTTTAAATGAATGATCTTTCAGCCCTTAGAATTAAAGTTCGTAAAGAGTTTTTTTGAGATAATTTCTGACGCTAGGATCCTGTTTCAGGAAATCCATCAGTTCCTGCATTTCAAGAAGGATTCCGTCTTCGGATTCAAAAGGCTGGTCTCGGTTCCGTTTGTATTGAAGTTCCCGAAGCCGTTGAAGTGCGTATTTTTTTGAAAGCGACATACTTTCTTTATCTTCAACTTCAATGCCATGATCGAAAAGGATTTCATCGATTGCGTAGTTTCTCCCTTTTTTGAAGCTCTACTTGATATTTCAGCAAGCCGACATCCCATATCGGTTCTTTTTTCCAACGATAATTTTGATTGAAAAATCCTCGCATCTGCTCCAGGATGCATCCTTTTATTTTTGCAGGCACAGGTTTTTTGGGGTTAGCTTGACGCATACAAGTCCGAATCAGTCTTTCTGCTGTGATATCTCTGATGATGAGGTATTGAAAAGCTGGATGAGTGACCATCAATTCTACTGAAAGAATCAGATGTGTCTGTCCATCCTCAAGTTTTTCACGAAGGGTTCCGAATTTGAAGGATTGGTATCCATAAGGCCTGTCAGGAGTTTTTAGCACTTCCTGGTAACGTGATTTTTCACTCACTCCCCTGAGTAGAACACAACTTTTTATTTCCTGGGGTGTTTTCCATAGTTCACGACATTCATCCAAGGTTTTTGCTCCAATAAAGTTTGTTTGGAAAGCACAACCTAACAACAAAAAAACCAAACCGGATCTTATTGACGGTTTTTTGAAAAATGGGAAAAAAATCAAAAGAAAATTCAGTGAAAAAGGTTTTTCGTAGGATCTGGAATTAGGATGAAATGAAAACATCTGTTTATCATAAATGCAGATTCTGACCCTTCTTCTATGGCAATCATTCTTTATCTTTTTCCTCTAACCTGAATGAAAATTGACATGAGTGTGCAAATGAATGAATGGGGGCAGCCGATTGGATTTTCAATAAAATCGAGGAAGCCACCGGTTTTTCCTCAAGGAATTGTATTGGAAGGTAGGTTTTCCCGATTAGAACGTTTCCGTTCGGATCACCCTATGGAAGAGTTGTATGAAGCCTTTGTCAGGAAACAGGATGAAAGCCGTTGGACTTACCTCCCTTATGGACCTTTTGAGAATTTCTCAGATTTTCAAAAATGGGTCCATCAATTTGCGCTTGAGCGGGAACCTCTATTTTATCTAATTTTTTCCAACCAAACTCAAAAGCCTTTGGGACTGGCATCCTATACTCGAATAGATCAAGAAAACCGAGTGATTGAGATTGGTCATCTACATTTTTCTGAAGGGCTTCAACAGCAAACGGCAGCTACAGAAGCCATGTTTCTGATGATGGCCCATGTATTTGAGTTGGGCTATCGGAGATATGAATGGAAATGTGATTCTCTAAATCTTCCATCCTGCCGCGCTGCGCAACGTCTCGGTTTTTCTTTTGAGGGGGTCTTCAGGCAGGCAAGGATTTATAAAGGACGTAACCGGGACACAGCCTGGTTTTCGATCATTGACTCAGAATGGACTCAATTGCGTCGAATCTATGAAATATGGTTGGAGCCAACGAATTTTGATTCAAATGGGTTTCAAAAAAAATCACTTTCTGTTTTAACAAAACCTTTGTTAAAAAACTCAATGTCCTGAGTGAAAAAATATAAAGTGGATCATTAAGATCGGAATCGATCAGGAGAAAGATCAGCAGCACGGACTCCAAGGAGACTGACATCTGGAGGGAATTCTTGATTCAAAATCATTGCAGCAGCAACTCTTGAGAGCGCAGGAGACGTCTGGATTCCATACCCTCCCTGCCCTGCGAGCCAGAAAAACCCGGGGTGGTCTTGGTCGAACCCAACAACGGGTGTTTTATCCGCGACAAAGCTTCTCAATCCTGCCCAGGATTTACTCACTCGCTTAATTGGAAAATTCAAAGCCTTTGTAATTCTTTCAGCAGCAACGGCAAGATCCCAGTCCTGGGGCCTAGCATCCTGGGGTTCAACAGGGGTTTCATCAGCCGGTGATCCAAGTAAATCTCCCCCTTCTGGTTTGAAATAGAAATTTTCATCAATATCCACCACTGCCGGCCAGGATCTGCAATTGATTCCTTCTGGCGGTTCAAAAAGCATTGCCGTTCTTCGTTTAGGTATTAGGTTTACAGGAGCAACTCCACAATTTTGAGCTACTTTGTCAGCCCATGCACCGGCGGCATTGACCAGGATTTCTGCATGGATCTGAATTTTGCCCGCATCAATAACCCAACTGTTTCCGCTTCGATATGCCTGCTCCAGTGCATGTTCGTTAAGTATTTGACCCCCTAGCTTTCGAAGTCCTTTTAAAAAACCCTGATGCAGGGCATTGACGTCAATATCCTGGGATTCCGGTTCAAAAACTGCTGCCTCCAAATAATCTCTTTGAAGAGAAGGGACCCGTTTCAAGGTCTCTTTTTTATCCAACCATTGGACATTGGGACAAAGTTCTTGGGTTTCATAATAAAACTGTTCTAGATTTTTTAATTGATCTTCTCGGGCCAACATTAAAACGCCACGAGGATTGATTAGAGGATGCTCTGTAAATCCAGAAGGAGGATTTTTAAAGAAATCTCCACTCGCTGTAGTTAATGCCCTAATCGTTCGATTGCCGTAACTTTCGGCATACAGTGCTGCGGAACGACCTGTGGAGTGGTAGCCGGGTTGTTCTTCCATCTCAAGAAGAAGAACCTTACCGTGCGCCGCCAGATGGTAAGCAACAGAGGCTCCAGCGATACCTGCGCCAACAATCAAAAAATCAGTTTTCTGGTCCATGCTTCGATTTAAAATCTACGAGAATTTAAACTGAAGCATTTTCTTCGCTCACCCATCTAGACGAAGGATTCGCGCTTTTTTGAAAACTTTCCATCGGCGTGCAATTTTGTTTTTCTTGAGTTGTGCTTCTTTTGACGTTTCATAAAAGCCTAATCTCAGCCGGTATTCAGGCTCCAATGTTTTTCCGTCGATTTTTCTGGAGAGGAAACTGAAATCGTTTAAGGGGACAAACCGAGCCATATCCTCAAATGCTTTATGTTGTTGGAGGTAGGAAGGGAGTTCAATCACCCAGGGTTTATTTCGAGGATGCTTCAGGTTGACCAGTTCCCGGGACATTTCTCTGGAATCAGGTATGACCGGCCAGAATTTCTTAGGAAAATCTAGAATTTTCCCTAGGCTTTCTTGAATTTTTAATCCTTCTTCCAAGGCATCTTCAGTATTCTTGAAAAAGCCAATCCTAACCCGATACCTGTATTTCTTGTTATATGTTTCTTCTGTTCTCTGAAGATAGGTATAGTAACCTTCTTCGGTCAGGAGCCTTGCCCAATTTACAGCTATTACAAACTCTTCTGATTCAAACGAACCCAATTGAAGAGAATATTTCCCCTGTTTCTTCCTGGAGAGAATGTCTTTCCTTGCATCAAGTTCGGATCGGAATTGGATTCGAATTTTATCCCCGCTAAGAGCCCATTCCCAATCTCTAGATTTTTCTGGAGTCAGTGGAAAATTGATTTTCAAATGGTTCTGAACGGAAAGAGTCATCCATTGATCGAGAGGTTGTTCATTGATGTTCGTGTCAAATATCTGAAAAAAAGATTCACCGCTTTCCTTCAAGGCTGAACGGTCTGAAATTGGAATCGGACCGAGAGATTCTCTGATTTCACTAATGTTATCATTGCTGATCAAAGTGGTATTTGTGATGGCTTCAAGCATGTCCTCATCCAAAAGAAGATCTTGTTGAATCATCACATCCTGTTGCAGGTCGTAGGTCTGGATTCTTACCAGACGGTAGGCGGCAAATGTCAGCAGAATGACACCCAACCAGACGAAGATCAGTCGTGACCACGAAACATTCTTATTCACGATCAGGCCGAGATGAAGTATTTTGTCATGCGTAAATGGTTAAACAGATCTAAAACAGGAAGTAGATGGAAGTGAGTGAAGGTCTTCTTTATCTTGGTGGTATTTCAGCAGACTCCTTGCTGGAACGATTTGGTTCGCCTCTTTATGTTTACGAGGAAGATGTGCTGATCAGCAGATTCAGAAAGATGAGAAATTGTTTTCCGCCTGATGAAGTAGACATCCATTATGCCATGAAAGCAAATTACAATCCATCCCTGCTGAGTCTGCTATGTCGGGAAGGAGCCTGTATCGACGCGGTTTCAAGCGGTGATGTGAGAATGGCTCTGGAAGTTGGTTTTGATCCCCATCGGATCCTATTTACGGGAAATAATTCAAGGTTGGAAGAAATCGAATTCAGCATGTCCAAAAAGGTTCCTGTAAATCTGGGTTCGCTCGAATTACTCGAACTCTACGGAAATCGTTTTCCGGGAACTTCAGTATCGATCAGGGTTAACCCCGGAATGGGTGCAGGTCATCACTCACACTGTATCACCGGAGGACCTGATTCAAAATTTGGCATTTACCGTGACCGTCTTGCTGATGCTTTGAAAATCTCAGAAAAGCATGGACTAAAACTCTCTGGCATACATTCTCATATTGGAACGGGAATCAGGAAAACGGAGGCCATGATCGAGGCGATGGATTTAATCCTAGATTCTGCTAAGCATTTTCCTGAGTTGGAATTTGTTGATTTTGGTGGTGGGTTTGACATTCCCTACCGTGAATCCGATGAGGAACTTGATCTTGAAGAACTTGGGCAAAGGATGCGTCAACGTTTTAGGGAATTTTGTAAAAATTACGGAAGAGATCTGAAGATGAAAATCGAGCCGGGACGCTATATTATAGGTCCGGCAGGAGCTTTATTAGCAACGGTAACCAACATAACAGAGACCCCTTCCAAAAAATTTGTAGGAATCGATACCGGATTCAATCACTTGATCAGGCCGATGATGTATGGTTCTTATCATCGGATTGTCAATGCTTCAAAAATGGATGCTCCAAAAGAAAGCGTTGCGGTCGCTGGAAATATTTGTGAAAGCGGCGATGTCTTTACTGGAAAGGGGCCAGATGCGATAAGAAAGATTGGAGGTCCTAAAATTGGGGATTGTATCGCAATTTTAGATACCGGAGCCTACGGATTGTCAATGGCTTCTCAATATAATCTTCGAGAATTACCTGCAGAAATTTTAGTTAAGAATAAGAATGTTGAAATGATTAGGAGAAGGCAGGACTTTGGGGATTTAGTAGTTAACTTCAATTGGTTTGGTGGATAAGTTCAATCTGGTTTGGAACTGGTTTTATGTTTCTTGACCAAGCCACGCAAGGTCTTTGCCGTCAGTCAAAACCAGTCGGGTAATCCGAATCTTGGTCCGTAGAAATAATTGAATCCTACCCAACCAACAATGAACAAAGATATCAACGCCCACGTAGTAATACTCATTCAATTCTTATTTTTTGAATGTTTTAATTGAGCCAATATGTCCGATTGGACTTTACGGAGATGTTCATCTTTTCCAACTTTTGATGCTTCGACTAACATTAAAGCGAAGTAACGAGAGAAGTTCATAGTGTTAATATAAGTGCGAGTTATTCTATTGAATAACAATACGCTTAATTAATTTGATTGGTTTTCTCTCGGAAAATGTTTTTCTTTAATTTCTAACAGAACCTCAAGACAGGAGTTTCCTGAGATGTTGTCCCAATTTTCTAATAAGAATCTGAGTGAATTGGGGAAACGAAAAAACCTAATGAAAAATTTTTGAGAGATTGAGACTATATTTATTTCAAGTTTTGTTTCTCGACAAAGGGAAAGATTTTTGTGAAATCACTATCAGGTTCTTCCCTGGAAAAACTTTCCCAGAAATCCTGGACCATTTCTCCCAGTGTGGTCAGGGTTTTGGTTTTCTTCACAGATTCTCTGAAGAGAGTTACATCTTTTGACATCATCGTGTTGCTGAATCCAGCTGCATATTGCTGACTTGCTACCTGTTTGGGGAATTTGTCCAGGGTTGCGGAATTGACTCCAGTGGAAACGTTCAGGACTTTGAACATTTGTTCTGGGTCGAGCCCTTGATTGATTCCGAAAGCATAGGCCTCACTGGTGGCAAGCATTGCGGTGCCGGAAAGAAAATTATTCAACAGTTTCATCGCCTGCCCCTGTCCGCATTTTTCCCCTAGGTAAAAAATATTGGAGGACATGCTTTTGAGGATATTTTCAAGTTCCCTAAACCTGTTCTCAGGACCAGAAACCATGAATGTCAAAGTCCCGGCCTTAGCCCCTGACTGTCCTCCGGAAACCGGACAGTCGAGGTATGTGATTCCTGAGTTATCCAAAACCTGCTGGACCTGATTCACCGCATCAATGCCGATGGTAGAGGTGTCGATCACGGTATTGCATGAGGTCTGTTTCATATTTGATAGTTCCAGCACAGTTTGAATGACATCACTACCGTCAGGAAGACTCAAAAACAGGGTATTGCAGAACGCAGCAATTTCTTCCAGGGACTCACAACATAGGGCGTTTTCAGGAGCTCTTTCTTTCGTTCCTGCGAGATCAAAGACACTTAGTTTATCGACAGACTTTGACAGGTTTGTTGCCATAGGGCCCCCCATACTGCCCAATCCGACAAATCCAAAAGTTTCCAGGTTTTCCTGGATTTGTATGCTCATTTGTCTTTCTGCTCGTTCAGAACTTCCTTAGCCAATCTGAAGCTTTCCACACCGGCTGGAAAACCACAGTAACCCGTGATCTGAAGAAGGACGTCCTTGAGTTCCTCAACACTAACACCATTGTTGAGTGCTCCGCGAAAATGGAGCTTGAATTCATGGGAACGTCCTAATGCGGCGAGCATTCCAAGGTTGAGAATGCTTCTTTGTTTTCGGTCCAATCCTTTCCCGCTCCAGATTTTACCCCAGCAATATTCATTGAGAACTTCCTGAAGTTCCCTATTAAAGTCGTCGACCTGACTCATTGATCGTTCGACATAATCAGCTCCAAGCACTTCCTTACGGTTTTCAAGACCTTGATCATGAAGTTTTTTATCCATTGGTGTTCCTTTCCTAAAGGTTAATCATAATGGTATTTTACAAAATCTGAATTTTCAGCGTTTTATTCCGTTTTTTCTTTTTTCATCCTGACTTTTCCTCCTTTCTTCTCCTGCAAGAGCAAGTGCTTCGAGATCTCCTTCACGAACAGCCATGTAGTTTTCTCTCCATTCATTGGTGTCCCAGTTGAAAGGAGTCTGGACGGTCGTTCTTGGCAAAGACGCGGATTCAAAAAGTTCGAGGGCCATATCGAGTAATTGCGATTGCATCAGAAGATCCCTGGGTTTTCCGCAGGGATTGCCCAAAGGGAAATCAGTGAAAAGAAACCGGGGGACACCACACTCTTCAACGATATCTCTGGCAGATCCCATGATGACGGTTGGGATTCCTCCTTCTTCAAAGGTCCTGGCTGCCAGGCTCACGACCTGGTGGCAAACGGGTCAGACAGGGACAAGGAGCAAAGCATCCACATCATCTTCCCTACACCAATTCAGTATTTGATTTGCGTCCTCGAGTGTTCTCCGTTGACTGTAATCGGTGGGTATCCCATAAAAACGTTTGGAAACAGAGCCGACCTTCTTCTCAGAAATTTTGCTTATCAACGTTTTTAAAGGCAAATAGCTACCAAGATCATCCATGTTGGTGGCTTCCTTGTCCCATGACACATCGTCGGTATTCAGGCTTTCTGGGATAGGATCAGAGGGTGCGGCATAAGGCTGTTTCGGTGGTAAAGTCGGAACACCCTCGGGTTCCTTTCCCGGATGAAAAAAAGCAGTGGTGACAATTCCAACTTTGGATTCAGTAATAGGTCTGTTTAAGGGGCTAAAAGGTGTATTCTGATAATGAGCCCAGCCATAAGGAATTCGGTATCCCTGAGCTGCATAATATTCTCGGGACTTGTCAATGTAACTGACAAATGATCGGTGAGCTTTTCGTTGGATCGACATTCCGGTTATGCTGAAGGTTTTATTTCAGTCAATTAGCTGGTTCAATCAATGGTGTTTTATTTTCATCGCATTCCAACAGAATTACAGTTTGAATGCAAAGCGATCATTAAAACGATTTTAATCAGATTTTTGTTTCTGAATTTCTCAATAAGTTAGGACACACAGCTTGTTTCTGGCACATGTTATTGCATGAAACATAAGAATAAAAAAAGTCCAATGCAATGAAAGCACATTAATGGATTGAAATTGAAACTGAAATTAATATTCATTCTTTTCAAAGTATGTTTCGTTTTTTCTTTGGTTCAAGCAGAAGAACTGAAGGATTTTCGTCCTGAAATGCCTGCCTGGCTTCAGGAACGGCCGAGTTCTTCAAAATCAGAAGATACCAACGCGTTCCACCCAAGAAGACCCTACAAATGGTGGAATGCAAAGCAAATGAGGGACACCCAGAGAGTACTATTCGGAATCATTTACGATGAAAAAGTACAGCGCAGGTCGATGGAGGTTTCCAAGGAACGTTGGAAGCAAAGCGCACAAACTGCAAAAAACTGTTCGATTCATCGCTGCGGGGACTGATGAGGAAATCTGTTTTGCTTCTGGTTTTTTGGGGAATGACGATTCCTTTCATGGTATGGGCCGAATCACCCTGGGAAATGGACCCTAAAAAATACCGCCCTGCTCTACCACCATGGCTGATTCCACTCAACAAAATCGAATCCTCAAATCAACCGAATGCTTTCCATCCAGAAATCTACCTCTATTGGCAGGAACAGCGAGTACGAGGAGATCAGCTTAAAATCCAGCAAATGATTAAACAGGAAAGACGAACAGGAATGAGACAACACACCCGCCTCAAGTATGATTCGCAATCCAAGATTGCAAAAAACTGTTCCATTGCAAAATGCAGTCAGTAAGCACGATCATATTTTACTAGTAAAATCTATCCCTTAAGGAATCTAAACTGCATGGATTAAAGATCGTTCATTTACAAATGAAATTTAAGATCTGAATTCAGTGTTTTTTTCCAAATTCTTTCGTATTCCTTTCTACTTTTCCGACATTTCTTGGAAAAAATATCCCTATTTGCTGAAGGGGAGGTTAAGAATATCCATCCTTTCCGGTGCAATTCTATTCACATCTGCGAGTTCTTTGATTGCTCAAAACGCCGTTCCGAGTGTGGATCATGATGGAAACGTTAATCCTGCATTGATCGGTCTTAGTGATCGAATTTCGGTGAATCTGGTCGGTTCTTCCTACAAAGACGAAGAAAGTTATTTTGATACAAAGATTTATGAGACAAGCATGACTTCCTCGCAGGGAAGTATCGGTTTAAGGAGCCGTTTGTTGAATACGGTTTTGGGATTATCCACTTCCAAAGTTCAGATGGTGAAGGTCTCAGACGGGAGGAAAATTACGGAAACTGAAAGCAGAGCTCCAAGTTTTCAGGGATCATTGACACTTTCACGATATTTATCATTTGGAGCAGGACTGATCAGGAACAGCAGGGACTACAAGAATTATGATAATTCTAGCCTCAATGGAATCAGAATGATCGACCGCTACAACGCGGGTGCGGTATTAAACCTGGGTCCTCTTTTTTTCGGTTACCATCAATTCATTAACCATTATGGAGAATCTCCTGCAAGAGTTGCCTTTAGTAGACGCGGGACCATTGCTTCGCTGGGAGTGGTTGCAGGGAGTTTATGGGGGGATATGGGTTCGATTGAATATGCCAAAACAACTCAAGATGCTGTCAAAAAAGACTCTGATGGGGAAAGACCGGGGATTGATCTTGGAGAAATCAGTGGTTATTCCTTCAGTTTCTCTGCAGTCGTGAACAATATTATGATTGGACTCTATCGTGGGGAGCAGACCGCAAAACAATCGCCTCTTTTTGTAGAGATTTTGGACGACTACCAATATTCGGTCACTGTTTATAAATTAGGATACCGGCCCCGCAGGGGGTTCTCCATTTTTGCCGCCTCGATTCAGGACAAATCAAGGATGACTTTTGAAGGGATTTATCAATCCTACTTCGGCAGTGAATACTTCACCGCACGTGGCACCGGTACGACATTAGGTTTGGGATATACCTTTTAGTAAAACCCCCTGAAAATCCAGGATTCATATTTTAATTTCTAAAGGAACTGCTGATTCGATGAAGTTCCTATTTGGAATGATTCTATCAAGGTTTGCTATGCGGATAGAAATCCACATTCTGCATCAACTGATTTTCCTGAAGTATTAAATAGCCTGCTTCCCGGCTGAGTTTCAGGTAATTCTGCCATTCTGGATCTGCCACCATCTTTTTTCGACGTTCTTCACGATCAGCGGCATTTTCATAAACCCATATATGAATGTAGCGGTTGGGATTCCCGGTTTCACCGACGAGGTAGGCAAGTGGATTTCCTAATGCCCTGGATTGTGGGGCTTTCCCGTGTTTTTCATAAAGGTCGAGATGCATCTTGATTGTACCTGGGCGGCACTCGTAGGTTCTTACATCATAAAGCATGTTATCCTTTTTAATTCGGTTTTAAGTGCAAACATCTTCTAATAGCAATCTTGTCCATGTCGAGATCAAAAAACAATTATCAAAACCTTTCGATTTAAGATGAAACTCCCTCCTCTCAATGAAGGACGTTTGATTAAGCGTTATAAGCGTTTTCTTGCCGATGTGGAATTTGAATCTGGAATAGAAACCGTCCACTGTCCCAATCCCGGGGCCATGACAGGATTGAAGGATCCCGGACTAAAAGTCTGGTGCTCAGTGTCGGACAATCCAAAACGAAAATTGAAAAAAACTCTGGAATTGGTGGAAGTGGAAGGAGGTTTTGTTGGGATCCATACCGGCCGTCCTAATGCGATTGTCGAGGAAGCACTCATGGAGGGGCACATTCCGGAATTGAAGGGATGGTCCAAAATTCAAAGAGAGTTCACATGGCGTCCAGGGACACGTTTTGATTTCTGTTTGAGAAATAATACAGAAACACCTGGAATGTTGTTGGAGGTAAAAAACGTGCATCTGGTTAGGCCAATGGGGCCAAATCCCGGAGCTGCAGAATTTCCTGATTCGATAACGGCTCGAGGGACCAAACATTTAAAGCATCTTGCAGAATCTCTTCAGGAAGGTTGGCAGGCGTCCATGTTATATGTGGTTCAACGTTCAGATGTGAATCGATTCACTGTGGCAGAGGATATTGATCCGGTTTATGCCAAAGAACTCGTCAGAGTTTCTAAGCTTGGTGTTCAGGTTCATGCCTGGACCTGTTCGATTAGTCTTGAAGAAATCAGGCTGGATGCTCCCTTGCCGATTGTTTTGGGTTGATTTCTCCATGAAGGAACGACATAAATCCTTTTTACCCAATTGACTGAATTTCCTTTAATTTAAATTTTTTTGTAAAATCCGATCTGTTAAAGACTTCCTTTCATTTATGGAAATGTTCTATAAAGAAATAAGAACACGACCTTTTTATTGATTCGGTTTCTGAAAAAAGTTCAAAAACACAAAAATTTTTTGAAAGAGAGAGATGGCTTACGAAACGATTGAATTCGAAATCAAAGAACATGTGGCACTCATCACACTCAATCGTGAAGAAGCCGCCAATGCCTTGAATGTTCAAATGGCAGATGAATTGATGGATGCTGCTATCCGTTGTGATACCGATAAAAGTATCCGTGCAGTTCTGATTACCGCCAGGGGCAAGATGTTTTGCGCAGGTGGGGATCTCAAGGTTTTTTCAGAAGCTGGAAATGAGGTAGGTGTTTTGGCCAAAAAGATCACGACCTCACTCCATGCTGCCGTTTCACGTTTCGCCAGAATGGCACCTCCGCTGGTTGTAGCGGTCAATGGTACGGTCGCTGGTGGTGGGCTATCTTTGGTCCTTGTCGCGGATATGGTGCTTTCAGCGCGTTCCGCAAAATTTACATTGGCCTATACACGAGCAGGACTGGTTCCAGACGGAAGTTCAACTTATTTCTTACCTCGCTTGGTTGGACTTCGCAGGGCAAAGGAATTGATTTTTACCAACCGGGTTTTGAATGCGGAAGAAGCTTTAGATTGGCAATTGATCAATCAAGTCCTTGATGATGAACTTTTGCAGGGTGAAGCGCTGAAACTGGCCAAATCACTGGCGGATGGTCCTTTGGCGACTCATGGAATCGTGAAGCATTTGCTTGCGGAAACATTCAGTAATCATTTGGAAAGTCAGATGGAAGCTGAATCCAGGGGATTAGCACAGGCCCTTTCAGGTGAAGAGGGTCAGGAAGGGATGCGAGCTTTTCTGGAAAAGAGGAAGCCGGTTTTTCCTGGTCATGATTGATTCCAAAATTTTTATTGAATCAAAATTTTGGATGACAAATCTGCATCGGTAATCCCTTTTCATCGTTAATTGGTGACTCAGGAAGAAATTCAATTTCGTCAGGAATCTCCGATGCTGCCAGGCAAAGTGCAAATGCGTCAAGAAAATCGTCGGATGCCGCAGTTTGAGGAGAAATGATTTTTCTGTTTTGCTGGAACCATCTTTTGATGTTTTTGTGGAAGTTTTTAATCAGGTTGAGTCGTTCCAAAAACCCTTCAGGTTTCTTTTTGGGATAAGACAGAGGGATTCCGTGGTTCAAAGCCTGAAAGGCCAACTCAGGATGAGCTTCGAGCCATTGTTCCTTTAACTCAGGATGTTTTTGAAGAAGTAGATCGGCTTCCCGGATTTTGGGACAGATGTTCCAGGCTTGGATCGAGATTTTTTTTTCTAGGAAACGAAGATTGGTGTGACATGCCTCTTTGTAATTCTTGGCATAAACGGCATCACGGCAGGGGACTGTAAAGACACTGGAACGCCTGGGGCCAAGCTTTTCTCTGGCGAGTCGATCACAAAGGCGAGATTCCTTTTTGGGCAAACCAATCGGGATATCAATTAGAACAAGATACTTCTCTGGAAGATGTAACAGCAGGGATTCAAGGTTTGAATGAACTTCGCAATTGAAAACGTTCCCGTGTTCTGAGGAAACCATCAACCATCCCGCCCTGCACCCGTCAATACCGATGAATTTCACTAAGTGTTATTTTAAATTCACTTAAGGTCCGGAATCAGACGCTTGCCCATATTGACGACGTCTTCCTGAAGGAAGCCAATGCTTTTGTAAAATTCAATGACCTGATGATTCTGTGCGCGGATCTGCAGATTGATTTTGGGGCATTCGAATTGTTCCAGGTAGGTTTCCGCAGCCTTCATCATGGTCTTTCCTAATCCCTTCCGTCGATATTTCGGATCAACGGCGAGGTAATTGATCCACCCACGATGGCCTTCATAGCCTGCCATCACTGAAGCGATCAATGAGTTGTCATGCCACCCAAGCAGCAATCCCTCAGGATCTGACTGAATTTTCCGGCTGATATCTTTTGAAGGATCGTTCCAGGGCACCACCAATTCGCATTTTTCCCATAGTTTGATCAAGGGGGCTTCATCCTCCTGCTGGAAACTGAGGATTTCTATAGCATCATGCATGGTTTGGATCGAGCACTTTGAATGAACACAAAAAACAGAAAATGAAAAAGATAGAAGGGGAGGGGATTAATTTACATCAACCGCGTGTTTTTGCAGATTGTCCAGTTCTACAATTTTTAAGGTGGCCTGATGCGTGGATTCAAGAAAAACCTCAGGAGCCATTCCTGCATCATAGGCTTCCTGCCAGCGTGCAGCACAAAGGCACCATCGGTCTCCCGGTTGGAGACCATCAAAACCGAATTCAGGACGGGGTGTGCTTAAATCGTTTCCCTGGGATTTGGAAAATTCGAGAAAGGTTGAAGTCATCCTGGCACAAACCGTGTGCATGCCGAAATCTTCTTCACTGGTGTCACAGCAACCGTTTCGGAAAAAACCGGTTAAGGGATCCCGGCCACAATCCTTGAGTGGTTCTCCAAGAACATTCAGGGATTCATCCATAACCTTTTCAGGAGTATTGGTTGAATTTTTCCATTAACGCCGCCATATCCTCTTCAAAATTCCCGGTACTTTTTCTTACCGGGGTTTCCTCTTTTCCTTTCTTAGGGGTATTTGTTTTTTTATTTTTGTTTTTCTTCTCTGTTTTGATTTTTTTCTTTGATCCAGGCTCGCTTTTTTGACTGTCTTCGGATTTTGAAACACCAAATCCAGGATCATTCAACGATAGAGAAATGCGTTTGCGTTCTTCATCCACTTCCAAAACCCAGGCGTCGACCTTTTGCCCAACGGTACAAACTTCAAGAGGATCCTTTATGTATTTTTTTGAAAGTCTTGAAATATGGACCAGTCCGTCTTGATGTACACCGATATCGATGAAAGCTCCAAAATGGGTGACATTGGTGATCACTCCAGGAAGTTTCATTCCTTTTTCAAGATCGGCAATTTCACTGACTGAATCATCAAACTGAACGGTCTCATGATCTTTTCGCGGATCTCGTCCTGGCTTATGTAATTCGTCGATGATGTCTTTCAGGGTGAAAGATCCAATGCCCTGCTCTTCATAACGTTTTACATCAATCAGTTTTAACTTTTCCTCGTTGCCGACCATTTCCTTGAGAGGCAGTTCAAGATGCTCTGCCATCTGTTCGACCAGGGTGTAGTTTTCAGGATGGACCGCAGATTGGTCGAGGGGATTTTCACTTTCCATCACCCGGAGGAATCCTGCTGATTGTTCAAAGGTCCTTTTGCCCATTCCTTTGACATTTAAAAGATCATTACGGGTAGAGTAAGCTCCATTCAAGTTTCTGTGCTGGACAATGTTACGGGCCAGTCCTGGACTGATCCCTGATACGTGTTCCAGGAGTTGAAAAGAAGCACGGTTGAGATCGACTCCGACATAATTGACACAGGATTCAACGGTGCGCTCCAAAGACTGTTTCAGGCGATTCTGATTGACGTCATGCTGATACTGTCCAACGCCAATCGATTTGGGTTCGATTTTCACCAATTCTGCAAGAGGGTCCTGGTATCGTCTTGCAATAGAAACGGCACCTCGAACGGTGAGGTCAAGATCTGGAAATTCTTCTCTTGCCGTTTTGGAGGCAGAGTAGACCGATGCGCCGGATTCATTGACCACGAGAGTCTCAAGCTCATGGTTTTCATCTTTAATCCAATCCCGAATGAAGCGGAAGACTTCTCGGGAAGCAGTCCCATTTCCGATGGCAACGATATCGACCTTGTGCTCTTTGAGCACGGCATTCAGTTCTTTTCGTGCTTCTTCAACCTGATTTTTTGGAGGAACCGGGTAAATCACTCCATGCTTGACAAACCGTCCGGTGTGGTTGACCAAGACCCATTTAGTTCCTGTTCGAAAGGCAGGGTCCAGACCTAGCACATTGCGTGCTCCTCCGGGAGGTTGGAGCATCAACTGCCGCAGGTTTTTGCTGAACATATCAATCGATGAAGTGTCGGCCTGAATTTTCAGGTCTACCCGAATATCGGTTTCAATGGTTCCGGAAAGCAGCCTTTTGTAGGACTCATCGAAAATTTCCAGCAATAGATCCCTGAGTTCCGGACTGCGTCCTTTCATCCAGTGTTTACTGATCAGAGAAATCACCGCTGCTTCTGCAACTTTTACCTGGATTTTCAGTACCTGGTCTTTCTCTCCCCGGCGCATTGCCAACACTCGGTGAGGAGGGATGCGGGAAAGTTTTTCTTCGTAGGCATAATACATTTCGAATTTGGAGGATTTTCCTTCAAATTCAGGTTTTACCGTGGAAACAAGACTTCCTTCACGAGAAGTCAAATCTCTTAATTCTTTTCTCAATTCCGCATCTTCAGAGATTCTTTCCGCAAGGATGTCTTTTGCTCCCTGCAGTGCCTTCTGTTCTTCGATATTTTCTTCACGTGACTGATTGAATTCAACGATCCATTCATTCAGAATTTCCTGGTTGCTGTCCTGTTTCAGGATGAGTTCAGAGAGAGGTTCTAGTCCGAGTTCCCTCGCGATTGTGGCTCTTGTTCTGCGTTTGGGTTTGTAGGGGAGATAGAGGTCTTCCAGAATCTGTTTTGATTCTGCATCGAGTATCGCCTTTTCCAGTTCCGGTGTCAGTTTTTCCTGTTCTCGAATGCTGTTAAGTATGACATTTCTTCGCTCTTCAAGATCACTTAGGTATTGATACCGATCTTGAATTTGACCAATTTGAACCTCATCCAAGCCGCCGGTGGCTTCTTTTCTGTAACGGGCTATGAAGGGGATCGTATTATCGCTGAGGAGTAACTCCAAGGTTCCCTGAATTCTGTTGGCGGGAAGCCCTAGTTCTTTGGCAAGCTTCGGGGAAAATTGTTGTATAAGCGATGGTTTTTCTTCTGCTTCTCCAGAGTTGGAATCGGTCATGAATTTAGAAAGGAAAATGTAGTTGAATCAATGCTTTCGTAGGAACAAAACATTAAATGCTAACCAGTGGAAGGTGTATTTGCAAATATCAACAAAGATTAAGTTAGACGGGAACTTGTGAGCTTTTCCGAAAACCAAAGGATATGAGTCAAAAACAGTCAAATTTCGGTATGTATTTGACCCGTAATAACCTTGACAAAAATTCAAAACAATGGGATAAATGAGATTTAAATTCTCACTGTGTGAGACTAAAATTAATAATTGATACAAATTTAACAGGATAATTTCAATGAAAATGACAACGGAAGAGGCTTTTGTAAAAGTCCTTCAAAGGCAAGGTATTGAGCACGCTTTCGGCATTATAGGATCAGCCTTCATGCCCATTTCACATTATTTCCCCGAGGCGGGTATTACCTTCTGGGATGTTGGTCATGAATGTAACGGAGGATACATGGCTGACGGTTTTACCCGTTCCACAGGAAAGATGGCCATGATCATTGCCCAGAATGGTCCGGGGATCACGAATTTCGTCACCTGCGTTAAAACGGCGTATTGGAACCACACACCGATGTTGTTGGTTACCCCGCAAGCCGCCAACAAAACCATTGGACAGGGCGGATTCCAGGAAGTGGAACAGATGGCGGTTTTCAAAGACATGGTTGGTTATCAGGAAGAAGTCAGAGATCCTTCGAGAACAGCAGAAGTCTTAAACCGTGTCATCACCAAAGCGAGGAGGCTTTCTGCGCCAGCACAGATCAATATTCCTCGGGATTTCTGGACGCAGGTGATTGATGTGGAAATTCCTGAAGCAATTGATTTCGAAGTTCCGAGTGGTGGAAGCGATGCCATTGACGAAGCAGCCAAACTGCTTTCTGATGCCAAATTCCCTGTGATTCTAAACGGTGCAGGGGTTATTTTGGGAGGAGCAATTGAGGCTTCCAAAAAGCTTGCAGAAAAACTCGATGCACCGGTTTGCTGTAATTACCAACACAATGATGCCTTTCCAGGATCCCATCCGCTTTATGCAGGTCCTCTTGGTTATAATGGATCAAAAGCCGGGATGGAATTGATCAGCAAGGCTGATGTGGTACTGGCTCTGGGAACACGTTTAAATCCTTTTTCGACACTTCCGGGCTATGGATTGGATTATTGGCCAAAAAATGCAAAACTGATTCAGGTAGATATGAATGCAGAGCGTATTGGTCTGACCAAGCCTGTTGCAGTTGGTATTGCTGGAGACGCAAAAAAAACTGCAGAAGGAATTCTTGAAAAACTCACTCCAGATGCAGGAAATCAAGGTCGGCAGGAGAGACGAGATCTGATTGCAGAACTAAAAGCCACCTGGTCGGAAACTCTGGCTGCTATGGATCACGAAGACGATGATCCTGGAACCAGTTGGAACTTAAGAGCTCGTGAAAAGCAGCCTTCTTACATGTCTCCGCGAATGGGATGGCGTGCGATCATAGAGTCTCTTCCGAAAGAAGCGATCATTTCCTCGGACATCGGTAACAACTGCGCCATCGGGAACGCCTATCCGACTTTTGAATCTGGGAGGAAATACCTGGCGCCCGGCCTTTTCGGTCCATGCGGATACGGATTCCCGTCGATCATCGGGGCAAAGATTGGAAATCCTGACACTCCAGTTGTGGGCTTTGCAGGAGATGGAGCATTCGGAATTTCCATGAATGAAATGACGGCAGTGGGCAGGGAAGATTGGCCTGCGATCACCATGATCATTTTCCGGAATTATCAATGGGGTGCCGAAAAACGGAACACAACCCTCTGGTATTCTGATAACTTTGTAGGAACAGAACTGGATCTCCAGGTATCATATGCGGATATTGCCAAAGCCTGCGGCGTTAAGGGGGTTCAGGCAAAAAGCATGGATGAGTTGACTCAAGTCCTGGAAAAGGCGGTTCAGGAGCAAATGAATGATGGGGTTACCACCTTTATTGAAGTCATTCTTAATCAGGAGCTTGGAGAACCTTTCAGAAGAGATGCCATGAAAACTCCGGTAAGCGTAGCGGGTATCCAAAGAGAAGACATGCGTCCACAAGTTTGAATATTAACACTCGAATTAGGTTTGATTATGCAAAATACAGAAATCAACACTCCGGATGCACTCTGGCGTCCTATGACTCAGCATCAGGTGATGCGAGGCAAAGACGCTCCAAGCAGGATCGTCCGGGCTGAAGGGTGCTTCCTTTATGATGATCAGGGCAAAAAACATCTGGATGGATTAGCAGGATTATGGTGCGTGAATGTCGGTTATGGTCGACAGGAATTGGCGGATGTGGCACGAGATCAGATGGGAGAACTTTGCTATGCAGCACCGGTTTTGACGACTGGACCGGCGGTGGAATTGGCAGACAAACTCCAGACCCTGATGGGCTTTGAAAAAGGACATACCTATTTTACCAGCAGTGGATCCGAAGCGAATGAGACTGCATTTAAAATTGCGAGGCAGTTCCATCTTCAGACGGGGAATCCACGAAAATATAAAATCATTGCACGTCATCGAGCTTACCATGGCAATACCATGGCAACGATGACTGCGACCGGACAGGCCGAGAGAAAAATCGGATATGATCCAATGGCAGCAGGATTCCTCCATGTACCGCCACCCTATCCCTATCGTGCTCATGCAAAATTCACTGCAGAAGAGCATGGTGAAGAATGTGCGAAGTTCCTTGAGGATACGATCAATTATGAAGGTGCAGAAACGGTGGCTGCTTTTATCATGGAACCGATGATTTCAGGAGGAGGTGTTCTGGTCCCTCCTGATAATTACCTTCCAAGGGTTCGTGAGGTTTGTGATAAACATGGGGTACTGCTGATTCTGGACGAAGTGGTTTCTGGATTTGGACGGACCGGCCAATTCTTTGGTCATCTGCACTGGGGGGTGAAGCCGGATATCATCACGTTTGCCAAGGGTATTTCCAGCGGCTACCTCCCATTGGCAGCAACGGTGGTTCGGGAAAATATTTTCGAGGCATTTTACGGAGAGCCTGGAACCCTGAGACACTTCCGACAGATCAATACATATGGCGGTCATCCTGTTGCCTGTGCGGTTGGATTGAAAAATATTGAAATCATCGAAAGGGAGTCTCTTACTGAGAATGCACGAACCGTAGGCAGTTACCTTCAAAGCAAACTCGAAGGTCTCCTGACTCATCCTTATGTCGGGGATGTCAGAGGGCGTGGTTTATTGCTTGGAGTAGAACTTGTCAAGGATAAGGAAAGCAAAGAGCCGATGCCTGCGGACGAGGCCAATGCGATTGTTCAGCATTGTGCAAAGAACGGAGTGATGATCGGACGTAACGGTAATACCATACCGGGACTTTGCAACGTCCTTATTTTCGCGCCACCCCTCGTTTTACAAAATTCAGAAGCAGATATGATTTTCGATGCTCTGAGCAACGCTCTTCAGCAGGCGCTCAACTAACAACTTTGAATCCTGGATTATGATTCAGGATTCTTCATTCCAATTGAGAAAGGTAAAATGATTATTGGTGTTCCTAAAGAAATTAAGGAAATGGAAAACCGCGTTGGAGCTACTCCTGCCGGAGTCAATGAGTTGACCCGAAATGGGAATCAAGTGCTTGTTGAAGCAGGTGCCGGAGCTGGAAGCGGTTTTGCCGATGAGGCTTACCGTGATGCCGGCGCAACCATTACCGACAATGTGCGAGAGGTATGGGGTGCTGAAATGGTTTATAAGGTGAAAGAACCGCTTGAAGATGAATACGGATACTTCCGAAGCGACTTGATGCTGTTCACCTACCTCCATCTGGCAGCAGAGGGTCCTTTGACCAAAGCTCTTGTTGATAACAAGGTTAACAGTGTTGCTTATGAGACGGTGCAATTGGAAGACGGAAGCCTTCCCCTCCTGACTCCGATGAGTGAAGTCGCAGGCCGAATGGCGGTTCAGGTTGGAGCACGTTTTTTGGAGAAGCCTCAAGGTGGACAAGGGGTGCTACTTGGTGGAGTTCCCGGGGTACATCCAGCGATGGTGGTTATCATCGGTGGTGGAGTCGTCGGTATCAATTCAGCAAAGATGGCAGTTGGCATGGGTGCCAGAGTAACCATCCTGGATGTCAGCGCGGAACGTATGCGATATCTTGACGATGTCTTCAATGGACGCGTTGAGTTGATCATGTCCAATAGTTACAACATTGCCGAAGCAGTGGAATCTGCTGATTTGTTGATTGGGGGTGTGCTGATTCCTGGTGCAAAAGCGCCTCATTTGGTTACTGAAGCAATGGTGAAAACAATGAAGCCCGGATCGGTGATCGTTGACGTGGCGATTGACCAAGGTGGGTGTATTGAAACCATCGATCACGTGACCTATCACAGCGATCCTGTTTACGAAAGGCATGGGGTTGTTCATTATTCGGTTGGAAACATGCCGGGAGCAGTCGCTCGAACATCGACCCTTGCACTGACCAATGTCACTATGCCATATGCACTTGCTTTGGCAGGCAAAGGCTTCGTGGATGCCTGTCGTGATGACAAGGCCCTCGGACTTGGTGTGAATACCATGGATGGCAATGTGACTTGTGAAGGAGTAGCCAGTTCACTTGGGTATTCTTATGTTCCTTTTGATAATCTGATCTGATTATTCGGGAGGAAGATTCATTCTTCCTCCTTCCTCCCAAATCCCTCTTACTCAATTTCCTTTTTTTGGGGGCTGGTTAATTCAGCTGCTTTCATTTAGGCTCATCAGAATTTTACCAGAACAATTCAACCACTCTGCCAATTCAATTCTTCAGGAGCATCATTTGTCCAGCGTCGAGCAGTTGATCGAAAAAGCAAGAATCGCCCAACAGGTCTATGAGAACTATGATCAGGGGGCTGTCGATGAAGTCGTGACGGCGGTTGCCTGGGCTTTGATTGAACCTGGCCGAAATCGAGAACTGTCACAAATGGCAGTGGAAACGACGGGTCTGGGGAAAATCGAGGATAAAATTCTCAAGAATGAAAGAAAAACTCTAGGGTTATTGAGGGACCTTCGCGGTGCAAAGTCGGTGGGGGTAATTTCCGAAGATGAGGAATTGGGGATTACTGAAATTGCAAGGCCGGTGGGTGTGGTTGCAGCGGTCACTCCTTCGACAAACCCGGTAGCAACTCCAACCAACAATACCCTGAACGCTTTGAAGGGGAGAAATGCGATCATCATTGCCCCTTCTCCTGCCGGAGAGAAAGTATGTTCCCGGTTACTTCAATATTTTCATGAAGAATTACGAAGAATTGGAGCCCCTGTTGATTTGATTCAGCAGTTATCTTCACCAGTGGATAAGATCCGGACCTTGGAATTGATGAAACTTGCCGATTGGCTGATTGTCACCGGATCTCAATCCAACGTCCGTGCAGCTTATTCCTCGGGAACACCTGCCATTGGCGTAGGTGCAGGGAACGTTACAGTCATCGTTGATGAAACCGCTGATCTGGATGGGGCGGCTTTCAAGATCATGAAATCCAAAACCTTCGATCATGCGACCAGTTGTTCTTCTGAAAATGCGTTGGTAGTGGTTGATCAGATTTACGATACCTTTTTGGAGAAACTTGGTGATTGTGGTGGAAGGTTACTGGATGAAAAGGAAAAACAAACGCTTCAGGATTCACTTTGGGTTAATGGCAAACTCAACCGTCAAATGCTTGCCAGGGATGCAGAGATTCTTTGCCAAATGGCGGATTTAAAAAGAATTGATTCTACAGAGACCAAGTTCCTCATGGTTGAAGAATCAGGGATAGGACCCGACTATCCTTTCTCTGGAGAGAAACTCAGTCCGGTTCTGTCAGTATATCGGGCTTCAGATTTTGATGACGCCCAACAAACAGCATTAAACATTTTGAATCATCAGGGAAAAGGACATTCGATAGGTTTGCACTCTTCCTTGGAAGAACGTGCCTTGAAATTGGGGTTGGAGCTACCTGTCTGTCGAGTCATTGTCAATCAAGCGCATTGTTTTGCGACGGGAGGAGGTTTTGAAAATGGACTTCCCTTTTCTCTCTCCATGGGATGTGGAAGTTGGGGTGAGAACAGCATCGATGACAACCTGAATTACCGGCATTTTCTCAACATCACCCGTATTGCGAGACCAATTGCATCCAGAGAAGTGACGGTGGAAGAAATGTTTACGGAATACCGGTCCCGTTATGGTCTCTGATTCAGGAAGAGTTCCGGTGTTCCTTAAAAACAGGGAGAAGCTGCTTAAACTCTCCGTCAGAGACTTGATTGACTTAAGGGCAAAAGAAATCCCTGATCTTCCTTTTTTTCTCACCCCAGCAAACCCTTTTCCTATCAATTTTCAACAACTGAAGGATCAATGTTCTAGAATTAGTTTAGGATTGGAGGCTTCGGGGGTGGAAGAGGGGCAGACCGTGGCAACGATGATGCCCAATGGTCTTGCTTCGACTCTCCTCAACCTCTCGATTTTTTACAAAGGAAAAACCTTGTGTCCGCTCAACCTAGCAGCAGGAGACATGCAACTTTCCTATGTTCTGGAACATTCGGAAAGCCGGTTGTTGCTGGTAGCATCAGAACTTCGTGCGCGGGCGGAAGCCATCCTCAAGGCCCTTCCCAATCCTCCGGAAATGGTCGAGATCGCAGCAGATGAAATCCCTTTTGAAAATAGTGGAAACCAATGGGAAAGTGAAAATCAAACGGATGCATCGGATACCGGCCTTTTGATGTACACTTCAGGCACAACCGGAAAGCCTAAGGGAGTGATGCTGTCTTATCGGAATTTGATTTCCGGAGGTCTCAACGCCATGGAATCTCATGATTTAAAGCCTGAAGATCGAGCCTTGTGTGTCCTGCCTCTTTATCATATCAACGGTTTGATCAACACCATGATGGGACCTTTGGTCAGTGGAAGCAGTGTCTTCATGCCTCCAAAATTTAAGACTTCAGAGTTTTGGGGTTGGATTCTCGAGCATCGTTGTACCTGGTTCAGTGTTGTACCGACTCTTCTTTCAGCACTGTTGCATAAAACAGAACTTTCAGGGGAGCAAAAGGAAGTAATGAAGGAATACTTCCGGTTTGGACGTTCCGCCTCTGCACCCTTGGCTCCTGAAATACACATCCAGTTTGAACAAAAATACGGGGTTCCCATCATCGAAACCATGGGGCTCACTGAAACGAGTTCTCCGATTCTTTCCAATCCATTGCCTCCTGGAAAAATGAAATACGGTTCTCCTGGAATCGCCTGGGGAAATGAGGTGCGGATTGTTGATAAACAACTCAACACATTGAAGGCGGATCAAGAAGGGGAAATCGCAGTCAGAGGTTCAAATGTCATGAAAGGCTATTTCAAAAATTCGGAGGCTACTGAAGAAACCCTGGTGGATGGTTGGTTGCTGACTGGGGATTTGGGAACGATGGATGCGGATGGTTATGTTTTTGTAAAGGGGAGGACCAAGGAATTAATCATCAAAGGCGGTGAAAACATTGCTCCCAGAGAAATAGATGAAGCCCTTTATGAACATCCCGATGTAGTGGACGCAGCGGCTTTTGCGGTTGAAGAACCCCATTACGGCCAGGAAGTCGAAGCCTGTGTCTCCCTGACCTCACATTCCAGTTGTAATTCAGAAGAACTGAAAGAATTCTGCAGACCGCGATTGGGAGATTTTAAGACTCCCAGAAAAATTCATATTCTCGAGGAACTTCCAAAAGGTCCGTCGGGTAAAATCCAAAGACTCCGTTTGGCAGAGATGACTCGTTCTTTATCCTGAGCTGTCATTGACAAAACCATTAAGAATATTAGGGGCATGGAACTTGAAGCTTTGATGTTTAGAACAGAAAAACAAAGTAAAAGCTTTCAATGTTTCAAAAAATTTTTGTCACAATGGCGATTGGAGGGTTTCTCATATCCTCAGTTTATGGTTCAGATACCTGGCCTGAGAAATATGTCCGCAATACAAATAATAAAATCTGGAACTTAATCCAAAAGCGCTGCAGCACAGCGTTGTGTAAGGATCATCTCAACAAACTTCGAACCGAACGACTTCAATCGGCGGGGAAGGTTTCCGGAGGATGCAAAAATATCTATCCTCCTCCGAGAACCTATGAGGAGCGTATACGCCTTTGTGGAAACGCAGAGAGCGGAACCGTGCTTGGACGCAGTACTTCCTCTCCCTCACAAAAAAATTATGATCATGTGAGTGGCGGGCAGAAGAGCCATTATAATGAACCTGCTTTGGTGGAAAAAAACTGACGAGTACGATCTCTTGCCAGTCCTTTGGGAACGAAAGCAAAGGACTTGGAGCTTGACTGTCTGATGCATAACATTTGAAATGTAACTTTCGGAGCGTGGCGCAGTCTGGTAGCGCACACGGCTGGGGGCCGTGCGGTCGCTGGTTCGAATCCAGTCGCTCCGACCATTCCTCTTCTATCTCCAGAAAAAATCACTTTTCTAATGCAATTTAACCCAGGTTGTTTTTCCTGGTCATTTTTCCATTTTCCATAATCCTCCGGATGAGTGCTGAATTACCGTATAGACCCTGTGTAGGGATTGCACTTTTCAATAAGGAGAACAAAGTCTTTGTTGCGGAAAGGGTAGACCTACCCGGAAGTTGGCAAATGCCCCAAGGCGGGATAGACCCTGGTGAATTGCCTGAAGAAGCAGCCATGCGGGAATTGAAGGAAGAAATCGGCACCGATCACGCTGAAATCATCGACAGGACTGAGGACTGGTTGTGTTATGATCTTCCCGCAAATTTATCCCGGAAAGTTTTCAAAGGAAAATACCGCGGACAAAAACAACTTTGGTATGCGATGCGATTTAAGGGCGAGGACTCTGAAATTAATCTGCATACGGAAAAACCAGAATTTGTTGAATGGAAGTGGGTAAAACTGAAAAGCATCACTGAATTGGTCATTCCTTTTAAGAAATCTGTTTATGAATCTATTGTGGAACAATTCTTTTGGATTGTAGATTCTGATGTAAACAGATGAAGTTTTTAAAAAACAAACTGAATCTTTAACAACTCCATTTGCATTAACCTTAGTTCTATCTTCCTGATTGATTTAAAGATTCCAAAAGATATAATGTCTCGTAACATTGAATTAAACTTCAAATTTAATTTATACTCTGGATACAAATTGATACCTTACCAGTTTAGTTAAGATAAATTCCATTGCCTCATTTGAAGAAAAAAAGAGATACCTAAATCTTAATAGAAAGACGCAGATAGAATGATCCAAACCGAAGACCTTAATATTACCGGGGTTAATCCTCTGACTGCTCCAAAATTCATCAAAGCAGAATATCCCATCACGGATAAGGCCAGTGAAACGGTATTTAAGTTTCGCAAACAGATTAAAGATGTTCTGGATGAAAAGGATTCCAGGCAATTGGTCATAGTTGGTCCTTGTTCAATCCACCATGCTGATATAGCAATGGATTATGCGGACAAACTCACCAAGTTGATTCCCGAAGTCGAAGACAAATTATTGGTAGTGATGAGGGTTTATTTTGAAAAGCCACGCACAACTGTAGGCTGGAAGGGACTGATCAACGATCCGGACCTGGACGGAAGTCACAAGATCGAGAAAGGGATCAAGCTTGCTAGAAAGATTCTTCTCAATATCAATGAAATGGGAATTCCGTGTGCGACGGAAACTCTGGACCCGATCACTCCGCAGTACCTTGCCGATTTAATTTCATGGAGTGCGATTGGAGCAAGAACGACGGAGTCCCAAACCCATCGAGAAATGGCCAGTGGGCTTTCAATGCCTGTAGGCTTCAAGAACGGAACCGATGGAGGACTTGAAGTCGCCATCAATGCCATGCGATCAGCAGGAGACGCCCATCATTTCCTGGGAGTGAGTCATGATGGGAATGTTTCTGTCATTAACACAAAAGGGAATTCCTATGCTCATTTGGTCATGCGTGGAGGTAAGGAAGGGCCGAATTTTGATGTGGTTTCAGTAGGCAAAGCTCTTGATGAATTGGAGAAAGCCGGGTTGAGAAAAAAAGTGATGGTGGACTGCAATCATGCCAATTCCGGAAAAGATCCTTACCGCCAGGAACAGGTTCTCAGGGCAGTACTTCACCAAGTGAATGATGGTAGAAAAGCCATCCTCGGCACCATGATCGAAAGCAACTTAGGCGGAGGAAATCAGCCGATTGGACCCGATATGGAATACGGCGTTTCGATTACCGATGCTTGCCTTGACTGGGAGAACACCCGAAGGATCCTTCTGGATGCACACCAAATGCTTGAAAATTAATCTGATCTTTCTGTTTCATTTTCATTAGATTAGATGAAGTTTTCTTCACTTTTAATTCCATCCTCCCTCATGTTATTCGGGAAGTTTTAAATGCATGATGAACCGTCATCTCAAACTCCTGGTGAGTCTACGATCACGGAAATACTGCAAAATATTACATTTCAATTCAAAACTGAGGGAATCGCTTCCCCAAGACTGGACGCGGAACTCCTTCTAGCCTTTGTTCTCAAACTCCAAAGGCTAGATCTTTATCTTCAGGCTGATCGTCCACTCAGCACAATAGAATCCGGGGAAATGTCTGAACTGGCCAAACTTAGGCTGGATGGTATTCCTGTGGCTTACCTTCTTGAGCAAAAAGAATTCTGGTCTCTTAATCTGAAAGTTTTTCCCGGAGTTCTCATCCCGCGTCCTGAAACGGAACTTTTGGTAGAAATTGCTCTTCCTGCAATGATTAGAATGCAGGAAAAACAACAAGGGAGACGTTTGCGTGTGGTTGATTACGGTACAGGTACGGGGGCGATACTGCTTGCAATCGCATCAGAATTGGAAAACCTCGACTTCTTAGGGGTCGACCTGTCTTCTCAAGCGCTGAAAACGGCTGCCATCAATGTTGACACTCACCGTCAGATGCTGGAGAAGAGCAAGCATCGTGTGTTTCTGTTCCAAGGTAAAGGCTTAGAGAGTTTTGGAAGAGAACAATCAGTGGATGTTCTGATTTCCAATCCTCCCTACATTCGTTCTGATACCATTCCTAAACTGAGCCCTGAGGTTAATCAGGAACCTCGATTGGCTTTGGACGGAGGTGTGGATGGGTTGGAAGTCTTCCGTAATCTCTTCAATGAAGCAAATGAGTCTCTGGTTAACGGGGGAGAGTTAATGGTGGAACATGGTTATGACCAGAGAAATGATTTGATGGAACTTTTAAAAGCCTATCCTTATTTTGAACCACCCGAATGCTTTGATGATCTTGAAGGACGACCACGGGTGATGAAACTGGTCAAACAATGAATGTGTTTTCAAGGTCTCTCTCTCCTGCTTCAGCGACCGTTGTGGTATTGACGGCAATGGTGGGTTATGGATTCAACCCGCTCTTTGCCCGCTGGATTTATGCTTTTGGGTTGAGTCCTGAAATCAGCGTTGTTTATCGTTATGGACTTCCTGCATTGCTCATGCTCCCTTTTGTCACTTCAATCAGGAACCAAACGCGAGAATCATTGATGGCCTTTTGCGGAGGATTGTCGATGGGATTAGGAGCATTGGGATACTTCAAGGCTCTTTCGGTCCTTCCGGTTTCGGTGTGTGTATTGATTTTTTTTACCTATCCACTCTTCACCATCATCTTTGGAAGGATTTTCTTCGGGGTCCGAATTCAAGTTCCCCATATGATTTCAGCATTTCTTATCCTTTGCGGCTGTGCCTTAACTCTGGGACCTTCAAAAGACGTTACAGGCGAGCTTTGGACTGCGGTGGCATGGTGTTTCCTGGCTCCCGTTGGCGTAACCAGCATCATCCTGTTGTTTTCACTCAAACTGAAGACCATGAATCCTTTATCGTCAACGGCGTTCATGCTTTTAGGGAATACCGTGATTGGATTGCAGGCTTTATTCTGGCTGGATGGATTTTCCTGGATTCCAGACAATCCAAAGGCTTACTGGCCATTGATCGGGACCGGTTTGATAACCGCTTTAATCCCCCACCTGCTTTTCATTTGGGCTTCTCCGGTTGCAGGTCCCGCAAAAACAGCAATTTGTGGATCTGCGGAATTTCTCACATCCCTGTTTTCCGGTTGGTTTATTCTTCATGAACCAATTCTCTGGAACGAAATCTCTGCCGCAATTCTGATTCTTGTTGCCTTGCTGATTTCGGTCAGACTTTCAAAAGTAACTCCTGAAAAGGGATTGAAACCATAAGATAGTCATCAAAAAAACCATCAAAATTGTTCTTATTTGCAAAAATAAATTAAAATGAAGAATAAAATTCGTGGAATTACTTTGATTGTATCGGTGTAACTTGACTATCAGACCTTTGCCTGTTAACTAAATGAGTTAAGCAATATTCCTTTTTGATAAGAGAGGAGGAAGCATCATCTTAAAAGTTTTATTTTATTCCTCTGAATCAAAGAATCATGGCGATCATCCTTCGATTGTAGTTTTGGGAAAGACTTTGATGAAAAGATTCTTTGATACCCATAAATTCCCTACCCGTGTTGTCACATTCCTCTGCTCTTTTCTGATCCTCTTTTCAGTTCATGTTTACGCAAAAGATCCAAAAAAACGTTTGGATCTGACCAACCCTCAAGGGGTTAAAGGGCTCTACCTGGGTTCGACCAGTGAAGGAAATGCAGAGGGACAAGGAAAGGTTTACTGGTTCGACGGAGGTTCCTATTCCGGTTCGTTCTCAGGGGGGCAGATGCATGGAGAAGGAGTTTATATTTATCCTGACCGGACCAAGTATGATGGCCCCTTTATCGAAGGATTCAAAGAGGGTCATGGTGAATACACCTGGCCTGATGGAAGACGCTATCTCGGAAATTTTCAAAAAGACCAGAGACATGGCCGGGGGGTGTTTACTTTCCCTGATGGAAGAAAATTCATCGGTGAATTTGTAAACGGTTCCATTGAGGGCAAGGGAGTTTTTGAATTTCCGGACGGACGGATTTATTCAGGAAATTTTCTTAACGGCCTTCCTCATCATTCCGGTGTTTTGAAATTTTCTGACGGGAGGTATTACAAGGGAGAATTTGAACAGGGCCAAAGGCACGGCCAGGGGCTATGGGTCTATTCAGACGGTCGACGCTATCAAGGTGAGTTCAATTATGATGTCAAACATGGCCGGGGAAAACTGACATTTCCTGATGGAAAAATATATGAAGGTGCTTTCGAAAAAGACGAAATCAACGGATATGGGACGGCATATTTCCCCAGTGGGAAAAAATATGAAGGGCTCTTTAAATCAGGAAAAGCCAATGGTTTGGGAATCCTGACCTTTCCAAATGGAGAATACTATTCTGGAAATTTCAGAAATGGCCTTCGTCAAGGAAAAGGGGAGTGGAGACTTTCCAATGGAGAGCACTACGTCGGAAATTTTCTTGATGACATGAGACAGGGGCAGGGGATTCTGACTCTGGCCGATGGAACAGTTTATGAGGGACAATTCAAGGAAAACGAAGCCCATGGCAAGGGCAGCATCCTTTTTAAGGACGGGAGACGGTATGTCGGAGAATTTGTAAGAGGTATCAATCATGGTACTGGCACTCTCACGTTTGCGAATGGAACACGATACTCCGGTGCATTTGAATTCGGAAGAGCTCATGGCAGGGGGCAAATCGTCTGGTCCGACGGCAGACGTTATACCGGAGATTTCATCCAGGATCTGGTTTCAGGAAAAGGAGTTCTGATTTATCCCGGAGGAGCAAAGTATGAGGGAGAGTTTCTGAAGGGAGAAGCAGAAGGCCAAGGCATGTTGACGGATTCTGCTGGAACCTTCATCGGGATGTTCCGTAAAGGTAGCCGGCACGGTCAAGGGGAAATGCTTTTTCAGGATGGTTCCAGTTATGTGGGGAATTTCCAGAACAATGAAATTGATGGTGAAGGAGAAATGCACTTTGCCGATGGACGCATTTTGACCGGCACCTTCAAAAAAGGAAATCTTATCGGTGAGGGACGTCTGGATTTCCCTGATGGTCGTCGATACGTGGGTCAGTTTGATTCGGGAAAACTCCAGGGCCATGGTACGCTTCATTTCCCGGACGGGAGAAACTATACCGGTGATTTCCGGGATAACCTGATGGAGGGAGAAGGTCGTTTCAGTTTTGAAGATGGACGCCTCTATGTGGGACAGCTCAAGCAGGATCTTCCGGAAGGCGAAGGACGGTGGCAATTTGCCGATGGACGGTATTACATAGGAACCTTCCGTCAGGGGCAGCCTCAGTTTGGGACACTCTACACTTCAGATGGCCAACCGGCCCAGCGCATTGTTGAAGGAAAAGCTTCTTCCTTGTAAGCCCCCCATATAGAATTTCAACTAAAATTATAAATTCGGAAATTTCTAGTTTATTGGCCGGATCCGGGTCCCTTCCACCTGTTTCGGGAACAGATCTTCACAGGACCCTTCACGTCTGACATCCGCAGTCGCACAATGGAGTCCGCCTCCAAAAGGGTAAGCGTCCCGGAAAGGAACGGGAATGACTTCCATTCCAAGCTTGTCCAACTGTTCCATTTGGTTCACTTCACTGGCTTCGACACAGACCGTTTTCGGATCGATAACAAGGCAGTTCATAGAAAGCCAGACACTGGAGTAACAAAGAGGGGGTGGTTGGGTGTGTGACGGAGGTGCCGCATCGATGATTTCCCAGCCGTTGACCTCAAAAATCTTTCTTTGGGTTTCTGGTAATTTTCGTTTGGGATTATTCATGATCAACCCCGGACGCAGCGGGACAAAAGTTGCGTCAATATGGATCGGGTAGGGATCTCCAGGGAAGTTCACACTGTGAACCCGGTGATTCGGAAAATGACGTTGAAGCCATTCCATCCCACGTCGGTTTGTGGTTAGACCGTGTTGGCAGAAAAGGTCTTTGCCGATGCGCATGACATCTGCCGCGTCAAAAAGCGGTTCATCTTCGGTGGTGACAAAATTTAATTCTGCAGTTCGTTTCAGTCGTTCCTCGATAGTGATCTCATCAAAATACCCCTGCTTGTACGAATCCTCGGTTAATCTCGGCCGGGGAGCCTGTTCCCAGCGAAAATCAGGATCTTCATCAAAATAGCGCTGCATCAGGCCATGGTAGGCAAGGTATTCCCAGAACCTGCATCGGAAGGACATCGCTGCGCTGAGGATTTCCTTTCCCACCGTCAATAGGACATCTCTTGGAGGCATACAACCAAACATTGAACCGGTGCTGAAATCCGGAGTAATTACCGCCTGGTTCCATTGAAGCGGGGTTGGACGGTCGACCTGTATTCCTCGTTTTTCCAACAAGTTTGCCAAATGGTCCAGTTGGAGATTTGCTTTTTCGACCGTTTCTAACGGTCTTGGTCCCCACATTCCACGCATGTCACTGTCTTCAGGAACCTTGGCTTCTGTAGCCGGTTCCGAGGGAGGAATGCAGGTATGATCTGCACGGCCGACAATCACATGTTTCAGTGGTGAAAAATCATCCCAGGATTCCACACGTGTCTTAAACCCTTCCATCTTTGTTACTCCTTGATTGATCGAATTGATGAAGCCGAAAAATTGAATGCTTATCAGACAAGGTACAATCTAAATCCCACTCTCTATCCAAACCATTGGATAATCAAGAAACAGTTCTTAATCAAAGATTGAATTCTGGACATTTTAAAACTCCATCAGCACAATGAATTGACGGAGATGGATGCGTCACTGGTGGGCGCCCCGGTCTTCAAAACCGTGTGTGTGGCACTAATCCTGTCACAGGTGGGTTCGATTCCTACACATCTCCGCCACTTTATTTGAAAACGCTATATTGCTGATATTATAGAGTAAATAATATCTTCAACTTCGGCTCTGGTACACCTTTTCTGGTACACCTTTCTATTCAAATTATTAGACATTCCTGAATAATCCCAAACGATAGTATCGTTTGGTTTATTTATCAAACGCTCTTTTTGTTAGCAACGAGGAAGCGGAAGAAGAAGTGAAGTGGGCGGTTATGGTAAGTTCAAAAACCGCCCTGCCTACACAGGCTTTGGAACATTGTGTAGACAAGTTCACCATAATACATCCGATTTATTTTGTATAGGAGCGGAAAGGGTAAAAGAAAGTGATGCTGGTCCAACCACGGTCGATTGAAAGTCCCAAAGGAGAAGTGACTCCCAATCTGAATGACCGTGGTGGTCCTTCACCAATGCAAAACATGAACAAATGTTTGGCTATTAATGTTTATTACAAAATCATGATTTCTTGATAAATCTTTTTTGCCTATCAAAACTGATAGGCACGACCAATGGTAATCGAGGCGGTTGACGTGAGGGTTTAGTGTGGATGGATGAACTGAGGGGGACTGATCACAATCCCCCCAGTGTTTGATCAGTGTCTATGGAGTAGGCAATGAAAGTAGCCTTGAAAAAAACGACACCTCAAACTGCGGAGGTTTTAAGGCCACCTTCCGCTAGGCAGGCTGAAATTCTAGTAAAGAAGACTTGCCAAATAAGTCACTGGCAACAGAACGGTTAATAACGATAAACAAACGGCAATCGGAAGTAGTGATTTTTTCATGTGTTTTTTATTTCTTGAGGATTACTTCTTTAATACTCAGATAAATCCAATTAGTTCCATGAATTGTTTCCATTAATCAATAGTTTGGGGCTATTAAAAATGACCGTTGAAAACTACGACATGAGACTTCAATTCCTAAAGGATATTGAAGTCACAGACTGAACCTTCACGGATACAAGTGCAGGGACTACTGCAACGATTACAGCATTACTCCGGAAAGAGTATCTCGAGGTTAACGTGGAGGGTGTAGTTGG
>LNZD02000011.1 GCA_001469005.2 SAR324 cluster bacterium lautmerah10 | reverse complement strand
GTCCAGAATTTCCAGTGCCGATAGTTTTTCAATGCGTGTTAACTCGGTTGCCATGTCATTCGGTCAATGAGGGTGTGAATGTCTGAAGGAAGCTGGTCAAGACATTCCAGGGTTTTTTCAGTGATTAGTGCTCTTTCTGAATCCTTGAGGTACTCCAGGGGTGACCTGCCATGAATTCTTGCCAGCAGGCATCCAAGGGTGTGCTTGATCCATCTTTCTTCAATACCGGAAAACTTGGAAACGCTGCTGACGGATTGAAGATAACGGTCTGCAAAAAGATGACAGGCTTCCCGAAAGGTTACTCGATGTCCTGGAACATGAAGCGATTTCGCAAGCAGATGGGTCAATGCGAAACCAAGATCAAAGGCTCCGTCCCCGAAATGGATCACTTCATGATCGATCAGATGCAGCTTTTTTTGATGTGCCAGAATATTTTTAGGACTGAAATCTCCATGAACCAAAAACCGATTTTCATGCCGGGTCGATTCCATCAATTCCTGAAAAAAAGTCTCAGCTTTTGGAATTTGTGAAGCTGCATATCCGTAATAGGGTTCGAGCCTCAACGCCTCAAAATAGGTCTTATCTGAAAAAACTTCGGGCAGTCCAGGTGTTTCCATACTGCATCCATGAATGCCCGCCAGCATTTCTGCAAACTGGACCACCAGTTCCGCGTCGACTTGACCCTTGAGCAATTCAGACTTCCAGACCTGATGGGGTTCGGGAACAGACTCCATTCCCAAGAGATAATTCTCAGGATCCTCAAAACAGAACCTGGGAACCCTGGCTTGGGGAACTCGGGCATGGAGGAAACGGACTGCCTCGGCTTCCCTGAAAATTCGTGCAGGATCACAAAACCAATCGGTTTTCACCCTGAGTTTTTCCAGTGCCTGCTTGATGACCCATGCCTTGCCGTCAGCAAGTCGAACCATCACTGTTCGGTTGGAGACACCTCCGGAAAGTAACTGAAAACCTGTTAGTTCATCTTTTTGGAACTGTTGATGCTTTACCAGGTAATCGTTTAATTCTTTCCGATTCTCAATGTTGATTCTCAAATTGCCTCCTGAATCTGCTTTCCGGACTCAGATTAAATCTTACTAGCTCGCTTTGCAAAGCGGACCGTTTATGGTATCAATGAATTTTTGCTGAAAACAGGACTATGAATATTCGTGATCTGGAATACCTGGTGGCCTTGGATGAGCTTAGAAATTTCCGTAAGGCCTCCGAGCGTTGTCATGTGACCCAGCCCACCCTCAGTGGACAACTGCGAAAATTGGAGGAACATCTAGGGGTCCTTCTGGTCGAACGAACCAAACGTAAAGTGATCCTCACCCCAGTTGGAAAAGAAGTGGTTCGCAGGGCACGCATGATCCTTCAGGAAGTGGAACAGATTGAAGAAATTTCTGTCAGTTTCAAAGACCCGATGCAGGGCAAACTGCGCATTGGCCTGATTCCAACCTTGGGCCCCTATTTATTGCCCTTCATGATTCCGGCAATGATCCAGGAATACCCACGGCTCCAATTATTTCTTTATGAGGAACAAACCCACATCCTTTTGAACAAACTGAATAATGCCGAACTGGATGCAATTGTGCTTGCCTTGCCGGTTTCCAACAACGGGTTTTATGAAATCGAACTCTTTGATGAACCCTTCCTGCTTGCCTTGCCCAGAGGCCATGAACTGAGTATCAAAGAAAGTGTGTCTCTATCCGATTTGTCTGAAGAAAAAATCCTGTTGCTGGAAGACGGACATTGCCTGAGGGATCAGGCCCTGGAAGTCTGCATGATGGCGGGTGCTACCGAAAATCCTGAGTTCCAGGGAACCAGTCTTGAAACGCTGCGGCACATGGTCTCTGCTGGAATGGGAGTCACCCTGATGCCCTATTTCTCAGTCTATCCCAATTCAGGAAGCAATCCGCCTCTCAGTTATCTGCATTTTGAAGACCCGGTACCTTCGAGGAAGATCGGACTTCTGTTTCGTGAATCTTCCCAGCGGAAAGAAGGATTCATGAGCATTTCCGAGACGATCCGCAACAGTCTCCCGGATTCAACCAACACCTAGATCAGTTCAGTATTCCAGGGACGGAAAGGGTAAAGCAAGGGATTTCCACCTCAAGGCTTTCCCCCTGGTCATTGACCATTTGATAACTGCCGTGCATCGTCCCCATTTCAGTTTTGAGATGGGAACCGCTGGTGTATTCGAATTCTTCTCCAGGATCCAAAACGGGTTGTTCTCCCACCACACCTTCTCCTTTGACTTCTTCCGTTTTACCATTGCTGTCGGTGATAATCCAATGGCGACTGAGTAACTGCACGGTTTGACTGCCGTGGTTTTTAATTCGGATTTTATAGGCAAAAACAAAGTGGTTTTCCTCGGGGTCCGAATGGTCCTCCAGGAAAAAGGATTCCGCCTCTACTTCTACATTTTCTGTGGTTTGACTTTCCTTCATTTCTCCTCTGTTTGGATGAAGCATGGATGCTAACTTAGGATTTTCAAAGATCAAATGGAAACCAGATGGACTAGCCCGATGCTTGTTCTTGTCTTTGGTCCGGTATAACGTGATGTCATCAAAACCCTCGCAGTTTAACAAAGTCCTTTACGATGAAATTCGTCGATTCTGTCAAAATCCATGTCCGTTCGGGAAAAGGCGGATCCGGCTGTACCTCCTTCAGGCGTGAGAAGTACATCCCGATGGGAGGACCGGACGGAGGAGATGGTGGAAAGGGCGGAGACATCTACTTCGTCGGTGACCAAAACCGGAATACTCTACTCGACCTCTCCTTTCAGCAGCATCAGCATGCTGGTAACGGTAGCAATGGGATGGGGAAGGACCGTCATGGAAAAAACGGACAGGACCTTAAAATCCACGTTCCTTTGGGAACGATGCTCAAAGAACAGGAAACAGGAGAGATACTGCTCGAGGTTCTTGAATCAGAGGAATACCTGCTCTTCAAAGGCGGGCGTGGCGGTCGGGGAAACGCAAGATTCAAAACTTCTACCAATCGTGCACCCGAGCATCACCAACCCGGGGAAGAAGGGGTGGAACGCTGGATTCAGCTTGAATTGAAACTGATGGCAGATGTGGGGCTGCTGGGTTTTCCCAATGCGGGTAAGTCCACCTTCATCAGCAGTGTTTCCCACGCTCGTCCGAAAATCGCGGATTATCCTTTTACCACTTTGGTGCCTCAACTCGGGGTCGTGCGCAATCCAAAGGGTGATGCTTTTGTTGTTGCAGACATCCCTGGCATCATCGAAGGGGCACATCAGGGTAAGGGATTGGGAGACCGTTTCCTGAAGCATGTGGAACGTACTGCGATGCTTTTGATGCTGCTCGATGTCTCAGGCTTTTCGGAACATGAACCTCTTGACGAATATAGGATGCTGCTCCATGAAATCGGGGAATTTTCTGAAGAACTCACAAAAAAACCCAGAATCATCGGCTTAACCAAAATCGATTCGGTACAAGACCGAAAAACCCTGGATCCTGTCAAAAAGAATCTCGAAACGCTCGGAGAGAAGGTACACCTCCTCTCTTCGGTCAGCAAAGAAGGACTTCCTGAACTGGTGGCTGAGTTGGCGATGGAAGTGGATTCCATCCGGGAATGTGAAACCCTTTCAGAAACAAACCAAGAGACGCCTTCATGACCGAGAAATCTTCTTCAAACCGTGACTCCCTTCTTCAATTTCTCAAAGAGAATCAGGGTACAGAAATCTCGTTGAAAGAGAGGGGTGGCGGTCTATCTTTGTTCGGGAAACTCACCGATTTCAGTGAACTGGACCTCTGCGGAAGGCTTCTCGTGGAATCAGAACTCAGCCTTGAAACGCCAGACCTGAAAGTGACACTGACATTACATGATGAACTGCTGGGAGTTCAGGTTTCCGGAAACGACCATGCTAACCCGGAACTTTTCTTGATCGCCCGGGAAGTGCCTTATTCCAGATTGAAATTTGGACACAAAAAAACTTAAACCAACTTTGCTGCATCCATGGATTTGGTTCCGGAAATTCTCCTAACCATTATTGGAATACAAATCCGTAGTAATCCGGATGGCCATTGAGAAATGATGCAGCATCCATTTCTTTTTTGCCTTCTTCACGCAAACGCAGGATTCTGAGGGAACCTTTTCGCGTTCCAACGATTAAACCCTGCTGGACATAACCCGGTTCCGAATTCTCATCGACCACTTCAAGTTCCAGTAACTGAAGCCTTTTTCCATCAGGACCGAAGCAGTGAATCCCCGGCCAGGGGGTGAAAGCCCGTAGTTTCCGTTCAATCGTTTGAGCATCTTCTTCAACCCAGTCAATCCTGCCCTGTTCCTTGCGGATTATCCTACAGAAGCTTGCGTTTTTTTCGTTCTGGGCCACCTCGGACTGATGGCCTTTAAGCAGCATTGGCAAAATTCTTCGAACAAGTTTTGCACCCATCAGGGAAAGACGATGCCCCAAGCTTTCTGAATTATCTTCACTTCGGATGGTTTCATCCTCGGATTCTGCAACCAAGGGACCCGCATCCAACTTTAGCACCATCCGCTGCAGGCAGACTCCAGTGGTGGAGTCACCTGCCAAAATCGCAGCCTGCACAGGGCTCGCACCCCGCCATTTGGGTAATTTTGAAAAATGAAGATTGAAACAACCCTTTTTCGGGAGATCCAAAACCGATTGGGGAAGGATCTGCCCGTAAGCACAAACCAGGTACAAATCCGCCTCTATGTTTTTCAGCAATTCCAGCGTTTGCGGACTTCCTGCATTTTCCGGAGTATGAACCATCAGTTCATGATCTATCGCCCACTGCTTAACCGCAGAAGCCTGCATCCGTTTTTTTCTCCCTGCTGGTCGGTCAGGCTGGGTCAGTACTGCACAAACTTCATAATCTGAATCAACCAGGGCTTCCAGAGTCGGAACAGCCCAATCCGGAGTCCCCATGAACAAAATGCGCATCACCCCTTTGAGTATTTTAGTTGGTGAACCATTGATCTTCGAACCTGAATAAGCACTTTCTCAAAAGGAACAAGGTATGAGAATGGGAAGATACAATTCCTGGAAGTTGGATCAATATTCAAAATTCACTTAAGGACTTGTTAAGGTTCAATAGATTCTTAAGGCTTGTGGTCTTGGATACAGCATATTGTAATATTTGGTTTAATTTCAAACTACACTCTGTTCAGCAGGCTTCAGCCTTTCATGGCAAATCAATTTGCTTCCTGAAACCAAGCAGAGAAATCAAATCGAACGCAATGGATTTAAAAATAAGCTACAGCAGTAAAGGCATTGAGAATGAAGACGTTGAAGGGTTGATTGTTTTTCTTCCAGAAAAATCAGATACCCGTGCTGCAGGATTGTCTGATCTGCCCGAAAACCTGAAAAAAATTATCAATACCGCAGTCCGAGAAGAAGTATTTAATGGAAAAACCGGAAGCAGTCAGCGTTTGATCACAGGCTCCGCTAAACCCTCACAACTGCTACTGATTGGGATAGGGAAAAAAGAAGAACTAAATCCGGAGATCATCAGACGCGCCGCTGGTGGAGCAGGAAAAGCGCTTGCTTGCTCAAAGTTAAAATCCATCGGGGTGATGCTCAGCAATGTTTTGAGCACCAGCTCAAATAAAGAATGTGGACAATGGATCAGCGAAGGCCTGCAGCTCGGTGCCTACGAATTCAAAAGTTACAAAAGCAGTGAAAATAATTCTCCGAAAAACCTGAAAGTCCGTATCCTCGACAAGGATGCTTTGAGTTCTGCCAAAGCAGTTAAGTTGGGCGCATTAAGAGCCGTTTCTGCCAACATTGCAAGAACCCTGGGAAATACTCCAGCAAATGATATGAATCCTGGGAAACTTGCGGAGGAAGCTAAAAATCTTTGTAAAACTGAAGGGCTCAAATACAAAGTCATCGAAGAAAAAGAAATGAAAAAACTTGGCATGGGAATGCTGCTGGGGGTTTCCCAGGGTTCGATCACGCCGGCCAAGTTGATTTTCATGGAATACCGGCACCCTGAAGCAAAAGACACTCTGGCAGTCGTTGGTAAAGGCGTAACATTTGATTCTGGAGGGATTTCGCTCAAACCGGGCAAGTCGATGGACGAGATGAAATTCGACATGTGCGGTTCGGCTGCGGTTTTGGGAGCGATGAATGCTGTCGCTAAGATCAAACCGAAACTGAACGTGATAGGAGTCGTTCCTGCTACAGAAAATCTCCCGGGTGGGAATGCCCAGCGTCCGGGTGACATCGTAACCGCCTACAATGGGAAAAAGGTTGAAATCTTGAACACTGATGCCGAAGGGCGCCTGATCCTCGGCGATGCCTTGAGCTACACCATCGAGAAATACAATCCCGTTGCAGTAGTCGATCTGGCGACCCTCACCGGAGCTTGCGTGGTTGCCTTGGGACATCATGCCACCGGTGCTTTGAGCAACCATTCAGGATTCATGGAACGTATCAGGCAGGCAGGTGAAAAAAGCGGTGACAGGGTTTGGGAACTTCCCAACTTCCCGGAATACGGAGAATTGCTGAAAGGCAAATACGGTGACCTGCAAAACATTGGGGGACCGGCTGGTGGTACGATCACCGGAGGCAAATTTCTCCAACATTTTGTAGGAGATACCCCCTGGGTTCATCTGGATATCGCGGGTACTGCATGGAATGTAAAATACGTCGATTACCACCCTGCAAACGGTGCCACAGGCGTTGGGGTGAGGCTTTTAATCGACCTTATCAGTGATTGGCAACCCTTGAACTGATTCTTCCTTCCCGGCGCCTTTCCGGGATCAAATCGGCACCAGTTGCTTCTGGGCCGCCAACTTCTTAAGCAAGGTCCGATGGCCAAAGCTCATGATCCTCAGTTTTCGAAGCTGGTTAAAAAGCTCATCAACACTCAGCGTCCCCAGGTTCTCAAAAGCCTGCTGGAGACCCTGAATCCCGTCGAAATTTCAAACATCCTGCTGCAGCTCAAACTCAGGCATCAGCTTGCAGTGCTGGAGATGCTGGATCGGGAAACCGCGTCCGAGGTATTGACCAACCTTCAGGATTCCTCTTCCGTTCTGGAAAGTATCGTTGAAGAAATGAGTCCGGAGCAACTCTCGGGTTTTATTGGTGAAATGCCTGGAGACGATGCAGCAGATTTTGTGTCGATGATGGAAGAGGACCAGGCAGATGCGATACTTGAAACACTTCCTCCAAAAGAAAGAGATACCTTAACCCAACTGCTGCAGTACGACGAAGAAAGCGCCGGGGGTTTGATGACCCCGTTTGTGGTTTCAATCCTCAAGGATCAGACCGTGGGACAGGCGATCCGGGAAATCCAGGCTTACGTCAAGAAACAGCCTCAATTTCAACTCTTTTACACTGCTTATGTTGTCGATGAATACCGTCACCTGATCGGTACCGTCAGCGTTACCGAACTGCTGCTGGCCGACAAACGCACCCTGATCCAGAACCTGATGAATCCTGAAGTGGTTGCCGTCGATCAGGACCTCGACCAGGAGGAAGTGCTTCGCCTGGCAAAGGAGTATGATTTAGTGGTCGTCCCGGTGATCGACAAGCACCTCCGCTTGATAGGCAGGGTGACAATTGATGATCTCGTCGATGTGATGGCAGAGGAATACCATGAAGACATCGGGCATTTTGCCGGAACCGGTGATGAAGAAGTCTCTGAAACCTCGATCATCAAAACTTCAAGAGACCGACTACCGTGGCTGCTGATCGGTCTCATCGGCGGTTTCATTTCGGCGCTGGTGATGAGTACCTACGAAAACGCTTTGATCAATCTTCCTGAAGTTGCGTTTTTTATTCCACTGGTCGCGGCTCTCGGAGGTAGCATCGGCATCCAGTCCTCATCAATTGTCGTTAGGGGACTGGCCACCGGAGCAATCCAGACATCCGATCTGATTGTCAGACTTTCAAAGGAACTCCGGGTCGGATTTTTAAACGGCTTCATCTGCTCGATGGTGTTGGTAGGAATGACCTGGTATCTGAGTCAAAACCTTAGCATGGCCCTTACCAGTGGAACTGCTCTTCTGTTGGTCGTCTGTTTTGCGGCTTTTGTCGGTTCCACCATTCCGATCCTGATGAAACGCATGAACATCGATCCAGCGTTGGCTACCGGGCCCTTCATCACCACCTCCAACGACATCATCGGTATCGCGATCTACCTCGCGATAACCTTCAATTTCGATATGCTCAGCCTGATCCAATGAAGGTCAGTTTGAACTCAAAGAAGGGCTTTGATCAGCCGTGAAGGAATCAAAGACCTGAGAACGCCGCAACCTGCGGTTGTCTCTTTCCAGTTTTCGATGGGTAACTCAAGCCAGGCCAGATTAGCCGTTCTAAGACTGGTACTGCCTGACTCACGTCCAAAGCAAAGCCATTCACAGAAAGATTCGATTCCAGGATTGTGCCCGACAAACATCACACACTCCAGTTCAGAAGCCAAAGAATGGGTCAGTTGGAGAAATGTTGGAACATCAGCCAAATAAAGGGCTGGATGCACCTCAACGTCAGGTGGTTTTGAAAGTTCCCGGATGACGCCTTTTGCCGTTTCAATCGCTCTAACGGCTGGAGAACTGTAAATGCGCTCTACAGGAGGATTCATCGCTTCCAAAACCCTGCCCATCAAGGGCAACGCCTTTACGCCCCGAGGGGCTAGAGGACGCTCTTCATCATAAAGTTCGGGATGGTCCCAGGATGATTTGGCATGCCTGAGGAGCATCAGGTGTTTCATGGCTCCTCAGAAAACGGGTTGGAACTATTGGTCGGAGGATTTTCCGGAGTCAATCGGAGGCGCTGCTTTCTGCTCCAATTCATCGGATGTTTCTTCCACCGGAATCTGGATCGCTTCTGTTTCGGCAGGCTGGGTTGTAGACGTTCCTGGAAGCGTTGGAACCGCTTCAATTTCACGTACCACTGATTCTCTTGCCGCCTGGGAGGAAAGGTAAGCCAGACTCAGGGAAGTAAGCATGAAAATGACTGCGACCACTGCTGTCATTTTGCCGACTCCGGTCATTTTGCCACGAACCGAATTCGCCTGACCAACGCTCCCGAAGGCCGCGCCCAGTTCAGCCCCTCTTCCAGCCTGAAGCAGGACGAAAAAAATGATCAGCAAACAAACAATGATGTGAATGATCAGCAGTAGTGTAAACATTTTGGTTTAAACGGTTATCCCTTCGCGGCAGTAATGATGCCAGGAAATTGATCGGTTTTCAAACTCGCACCTCCCACCAACGCTCCATCAATCTCTGACTGACCAAGGAGTTCCTCTGCATTATCTGCATTGACACTGCCGCCATAAAGGATCCTCATCTTCGTAGCGAACTGTTCGGTCGACAGTTCAGCAAGTTGGTTACGGATGACGAGGTGCATTGAATTCGCCTGTTCTGGGGTTGCTGTCTTCCCGGTCCCGATCGCCCAGACAGGCTCATAGGCGATTGTGCAGCGTAACTGGTCATCTGCGGCCAAACCCGAAAGTCCATTCTTCAGTTGCTCGACTACCACTTCCTCATGCTTGCCTGCTTCACGCTCTTCTAGGGATTCTCCGACGCACATGATGGGTTGGATTCCATTTTGGAGTAAAATACCCACTTTCTGTCGAACAATGGCATCTGTTTCGGAAAATTGTGCCCGACGTTCTGAATGACCGACAATACACCACTTCACATCCATCTCATTCAACATCGGCGCAGAGATTTCACCAGTGTATGCACCTGAAAGTTGGGCATGAACATTCTGTGCACCGAGGAAAACCGGAGTATTTTCAAAGCACTCCCCCACACTCTGAAGCAGGGAGAAAGGAGGACAAACGACCACATCCGCAGAAGTTTGATCAAGACTGCTCTCCATCGCCTGAAGCATTTCGGCGGCAAGCCCTCGGTTGCCGTTCATTTTCCAGTTCCCGGCGATCAGAGGTTTTCGCATTTTTGTTGGGAGAGATTGGGATAGTGAAAAAGCATAACCTTTTTTTATATCAGACAATTAATTCTGGTACAAGTTTTTCTATCCTTATTGGACTCTTGAATGCAGTTTGTCTTTTTGTAAAATTTTGCTGATGCTATGCATTTCTTTCTGCTTATACAAAATAGTGATAGCCATGAGTCCTGAAGCTAAAGAACATTTGCTGGAGTTACGGCAAAAAATCGACAAAGTTGACCTGGAACTTCTGAATGCCCTCAATCAACGGGCGAAAATAGTGATGGAAGTGGGAAAAATCAAACAAAAAGAACAGATTGAAGTCCTTGACAAGGGCAGGGAAGCAGCATTAATGAAACGTCTTTCAGAACACAATACGGGACCACTGGATGAAGAGATGCTCCAGGATCTTTTTCAATCAATTATCAATATTCTAAAAAGACTTCAGGCCTGATCTCAGCGATCCTTAAGGATCACTCCGCCATTCAACTTAGAGAATCTCCAGCAATTCAACTTCAAAGATCAGGGTAGAATTCGGAGGAATTACATTCCCAACAGCCCTGGATCCGTATCCGAGTTCCGGAGGAATTGTCAGTTCCCATTTATCTCCAGGTTTCATCAGCATCAATGCTTCGGTCCATCCACGGATCACTCCGTTTACCGGAAAAGTCGCAGGCTGTCCGCGTTTGTAGGAACTGTCAAATTCGGTGCCGTCTTCCAGTCTTCCACGGTAGTGGACTTTCACCTGACTTTGTTCGACGGGAGAGTTTCCTTCACCCTTTTGCAGAATTCGGTATTTCAGCCCGCTTGAGGTTTCGACGGTTTCTCCCACCTTTGGGCCTGTCTCATTCTGGGCCTTAACTTCCTCACCTTGAGAAGTGGATTCAGTTTTTTCAGTTCCTGACTTTTCTTCCTCTGGAGTTTGATTCATGGATTGGATTTTTTCAGGTTGTTGCTGTTCATTCTGCAGCATGGTGTAGGTTCCAACTGCAGCCAGGATCACTGCCCCGGCCAGGATCATCAGAGTTGGTTTTTGACGCTTCGACATGTTGGACCTTGTTAAGTTTTCAGAAATATTCTTTCTCGACCAAAGCATCACTTACAAATCAAATCCAGAAGACCCTTAGTATATTTTCGTATATCCCACGCTTAACGACTAAAGATATCATGGATTTGATTTTCTGTTCTGTTAATGAATTTTTAGCCTTCTGGAGGATTTATGAAAAAGTTTTTTTCACTCGGGATCTCGTTAATGCTTTTCTCCTTTATCACCAGCAGTCTGTATGCTGCAACCCCTTTGGTGGATGCAGTTTGGGTTAAGGATCAAATTGGAAAAGAGGGTGTGGTGATGCTCGATTTAAGAACGCCTGCATCCTATAAAAAAGGGCATGTGCCCGGTGCGGTTTATACCAATTACAGCAAAGATGGATGGCGAGTGAAAAACTCCGAGGGAATTGCGGGCATGCTTCCGCCAGTGGATCAGATCAGCAATCTGATCGGCAGCCTGGGAATCGGCAATCAGGATCACGTGGTCTTGATTCCATACGGTACCAGTTCGAGCAAGTTGGGAACAGCAACCCGTATCTATTGGACCTTCAAGGTTTTGGGTCACGATAAAGTGTCTATACTGAACGGCGGGATGGCCGCCTACAAGAAAGCGAAAAAACCTGCATTCCCTATTGAAACCGTATCAAACTCACTCCAGCCAAAAACCTTTCAAGCCAATTTTAAAAAAGAGTGGGTACTGAGCAGAGACCAAGTCAGACAGGCTTTCGACAATGGAGACGTTTTCCTTGACAGCAGAACCGACGACCAGTTCATGGGATTGAACAAACATCCCAAAGCAAAAGTTTTAGGAACCATACCGGGCTCTATCAATGTCCCCCAAGACTGGCTGACCCTTGGAGGAAAAGGGACCTTCCGTGATATTCCGGCACTGAAGCAGATCATGAAAAGGCAGGGAGTTCCCGATCAATCGAACGTGATTACCTTCTGCAACACAGGCCACTGGGCTAGTATAGACTGGTTTGTCTTGAGCGAACTTCTGGGATATCCAAATGTGAGGATGTACGATGGATCGTTACTGGATTGGACCGCGGCCGATTTTCCTATGGAACAAAAAATCAAAATTTAACAAGATCGGCATGGCCAATCTGCGGGTCATGCCGCGTTGGCCGAAGTCTGCTTTGCAGAGGGGAGTTCCTTCATCTGAATCCCCACACGGTCCATGAACCCAGGCAGGGACTGCTTTACGAATTCAACATCGTCTTTGTCCTTGAAGACGATCCCCAGGGTCGCCTCGATCATTTCCGGGTCCAGGTGATCCTGATGCAGGGCTGCCAAAGCATGGGCCCAGTCCAGAGTTTCCGCCACACCGGGCACCTTTTCGAGTTTTTCTTCACGGATCATTTCCATGAATAGACAGATCTGCTGACCAAGCCGCTCATCGATTCCCGGGATTTTGGCTCGGACAATAGCAAGTTCCTTCTCGAATTCAGGATAATCCAGCCAAAGGTAGAAACAACGGCGACGCACGGCATCAGAAAGTTCCCGCGTGCGGTTGCTGGTGAGGATCACATAAGGGGGTTCAGAAGCCTTAATGGTTCCAATTTCAGGAATGGTAATCTGCCATTCGGAAAGGATCTCAAGCAGAAAACTTTCGAATTCCTCATCGGACCGGTCGAGTTCATCGATCAGCAACACCGGCGGCTTGGGATGCATTAAGGCCTGGAGCAGGGGACGTTTGAGCAGAAAAGTCTCACTGAAAATTGAACTTTCTTTCTCCTCCAGAGTTTTCTCACTCCTTTCGTCGAGCTTGATATGAAGCAGTTGTCGCTGGTAGTTCCATTCATAAAGAGCCATGTTCGCATCCAGTCCCTCATAACATTGGAGTCGAATCAGATCGGTTTCCAAGGCCCTTGCCATAACTTTGGCAATTTCGGTTTTCCCAACCCCGGCCGGGCCCTCGATGAGTAGAGGTTTGTGTAGGGTTTTGGCTAGGTAAACAGACATTAAAATGCTGGGATCGGCAACGTAATCCTGCTCCTCAAGCATTTTCTGGATTTTTTCGGTTTCTTTTTGAAACATGAAATTCATTCAGGATGGTGTTGTTGTTTTCTCAGTTGTCTCATGGAATTTTTCAACACATTCGTCGAAGGCATTCCAGGCCAACGAAACACATTTGATCCGGCTTTTGTGGGATCTGAGGTTCATCAAGGGGCGGAGGTTTTCCAATGTTTCAGAGTCTTCCGAATCCTTCTGATGTAAAACTTTTTTAAAAATTCCGGAAAGGGCTGCTGCGTTTTCCATCGATTTACCCTTCAATTCCTCACTCATCATCGAAGCTGAAGCCTGACATATTGAACACCCCCTGACCAGGGTTCGGCAGTCTTCAATCAGATCCTGCTTCAGGCGAAGATGGAGCACCAGTTCATCCCCACAAAGGGGATTGTAAGCTTTAGCTTCAAAATCGGGATCTTCCAGATTTCCACGATTACGCGGATGCCTTGCATGATCAAGAATCACTCCCTTGTAGATCTCTTCGCTGGACATGATTTACTTTAAAAGGTCTCTGACATGCTGAAGGGAGGTGACCAATCTCAGGATTTCCTCCTCCGTGTTATAAACCCCAACACTGAGCCTGACGCTTGCCTGCAATCCGAGCTTGGAATGGAGTACCTGGGTACAATGATGCCCGGCTCTGACGGCAATGCCGCTTTCATTGAGTACCTGAGCCACGTCATGGGGATGAACTCCACGAAGATTGAAAGCCACGACCCCCGCACGTGATTCCATGCTTGTAGGTCCGTAAATTTCAACGTCGGTCTCGCTTTGCAGTTTATCCAGGCAGATTTGAGTAAGCTCTGTTTCATGCCTGGTTATTGAGTCAAAGCCCGTTTCCAGGATAAAATCGATGGCCGCCGTCAACCCTGCTGCCTGAGCGACAGGGGGGGTTCCCGCTTCGAATTTTGCAGGACCGCTTGCCCAATGGGATTCTTGACGATCAACTTTTGAAATCATTCCTCCGCCGGTTTGCCAAGGACTCATTTTCTGCATCTGTTCCTGCTTCACCCAGAGCACCCCTATTCCAGTGGGACCATAAAGCTTATGCCCTGAAAAAGCGAGAAAGTCACAATCCCATTTCTGGACATCGATCGGCATTCTTGCGACCGCCTGTGCAGCATCAACAAAAACTGCTGCACCTATTGAATGTGCTCTTTTGACAACCTCACCAACCGGGTTGATACTGCCCAATACATTCGAAATCGCCGTCATGGCAACAAGCTTGGTGTTCTCACTGAGGAGTTGATTCAACTCTTCCAGATCAAGACAGCCTTCCCTGTCAATCGTCCAGTAGTCGAGTTCAATTCCAAGCTGCTTACAGAGTTGCTGCCAGGGAACAAGATTGGAATGATGCTCCATCTCGGTGACCAGAATCCTGTCTCCAGCCTTGAGTTGCTGAGAAGCCCAGGATTGTGCTACCAAGTTGACCGCTGCAGTGGTTCCACTGGTGAAAATCACTTCATCTTCTGAAACTGCATTCAGCAGTTTGGCAACTGTTTTTCGGGCTTCTTCGTAATTCTCGGTCGCTTCTTCTGCCAGCGTGTAAACCCCACGGCTGACGTTGCTGTTCGACTGCTGAAAAAAATCCACCATCGCCTGGATCACCGAATCCGGTTTTTGGGTGGTTGACGCATTGTCCAGAAAAGCCAACGGATGGCCATGGATTTCGCGACTGAGGATCGGGAAACGGTTCCGGATCTGAGATAAATCTAACTGAGGACTCCGGGAATCAGGAGAAGAATTTGATACGGATTGGTCCAAAACTACGGTTTCTTCAGACAGCATCCGGATTCACCTGTTTGATCTCCATCATCGTGCTACCGGTCCCTCCCCGACGGATGGATACCATTTCTGCGATGATGCTGAGGGCGATCTCTTCAGGAGTCGTTCCGCCAAAATCCAAACCGGCGGGTGAGTGCACCCGTTTCAATTCGGACTTGGCGACTCCTTCATCAAGCAGGTATTGAAACACCAGTTTGGAACGTTTGGTACTGGCCACCAAACCGATGTAAGGTCCATTTCCCTCCAGAGCTTTTTTGATCGAATGCTGATCTCCCTTATGCTGGGTGACAACCACGACAAAGGTGTTGGGGCCGACTTCGAGCTGTTTAAAATCGGGATCACTATTGATGAGTCGGTCAGCCTTCGGGAACCGCTCACGAACCGCTGCAGGATCATTCACCGTGACCATGAAATGCATCAAATGGGCGAGTTCTGCCAAGACTTCTGCAATCCGGCCATGTCCAATAAGGTGAAGCTCCGGTCGAGGTAGATAGGGTTCGACATAAACATCCATCGTACCCCCGCACGGCATTCCCACTCCAAGCACTTCATCATCCAAATCCAGGGGGACGATACGTGTCTGCCCATCTTTGAGGGAATCCATTGCAGCATCCCTGACGGCTTCTTCAGCACAGCCTCCTCCGACCCATCCATAAAGGGTATTCCCTTCAGAATCGAGAATGGACTTTGCACCAGGCTTCGCCGAGACGGATCCCGTGATTCGAATAACAGTAGCAACTGCAAAGGGAACTTCCTGAGTATTGAGCAGATTCAGTTTTTCAAAAAATTCTGTGGACATGATTCCTAATTCGGCTTCAGCAAATCATAATCTTCTTCGGTATCAATATCTTCAAAAAGAGTAACATCCTCGACTTCGACTTCCAGCAGGGAATCCTGATGTGCATCAATCATCGCTTTTCCTCCCTCTCCCTGATGAGCCATCATTCTCTTGTTGAAAGACCTGGAAAAGATCACAGGATTTCTTCGAATCCCAGCACAGACGGGGAGTACGATCAAATCCTTTTCAGCTTTATAATGTTTTTGGAATTGCTCGATCAGGTGATTCACGAGGTTCTGAGGAATTTTGGGCTGGTCTCCCAAAAAGACCATCCAACCCGCCGATTTTGATGAAACTTTCGGAATGGCAGCCTGAATCGAGGAAAGCATCCCTGACTCAAATGAAGGATTCTCAACAAAACATACTTCCAGTGGATTGAGTTCGTTTCTGATCTCGGCGGACTGATGTCCCAAAACCACTATCACTTCATGTGTGTCACTTTGGATGCATGTTTCTACGGAATTTCTGATGATGCTGGATATTTTCCAGGGAAGAAGCAGTTTGTTTGTCTCTCCCATCCTGCGGGAACTACCTGCAGCCAGAACGATGATTGAAACGTTTGCCTGAGATTTCAGAGAGGCCTTTTATCCCTTAAATAGTCCCTTGACGGCTGTCCAGGCCAAAGATCCACCGTCCAGTGCCTGAGCATCCCCGTCTGCCATCTTTTCTGCCGCTTCACTTCCCTGATCCAGAAGCGAAGTGAAGTTTTTTGCCCACTGGTCAAACATTTTGTTATTGACCGCCACAATCATCCTCGACCCAAATTGGGCCAGTTTTCCTGTGATGGATAGGGCCATGCTGCTTTTCATCAAGGTCCCGCCGCCTTCAATTTCTGAAAGCAGAATATTCATCGTCATATTTGCACCGCCCTTGCCTCCGGCATCTGAACCTTTACCTTCCAAAGTGAGCTCGTAATTCGATTCCTCCATTTTGGTAAAGCTGGCTTCGCCATTGAACTTTGCGGTAACCGGGCCAATTTTGATTCCGATTTTACCTTTAAAGTTACGTTCATCCAGCGTTTCGGTCAACTCTGCACCAGGGACTGAAACCACCATCAGTGCCGGATCCGTCATCACTTTCCACACCATTTGCGGATCCTGCTTCAGTTGAAGTTCTTTATCTGCTTTAACTTCCATAAGTTTATTTGATAAGGGTTTTGATTAAAATATTCAAAGGAGTTTCAGATTTAGGCTTCCATATCCGGAGCAATACTTTCTGAACAATCAGGTAATCAACCGGCAACCATAAAATTTTGAGGGGCTTTTTCGAATTTGGTTTTACATCCGCTGCAGCAAAAATAGAAATGCTTTCCTTCTAACAGACTGACATAACGTGCATCTTCAACTCGAACCTCCATTCCACAAACCGGATCGATGGCTTTTTCGGTTTCAGTTGCCGTCACTGTAGGTTTTTCTGTCTCACTTCGCAGTTGCTGCACGATTTCGGCCAGAATACTGAGAGCGATTTCCGAAGGTGTTCTCGCATTGATGTCGAGCCCCGCGGGATTGTGCAGCTTTCCAAGTTTTCCGGAACAGACACCCTCCTCCGAAAGTTCTTTTTTGAGCGCCTCCATTTTTTTGTGACTGCCTACAAAAGCCCGGTACGAAACGGATCTGCTGAATGCAGCCTGTAACGCTTCCAAATCTCCTTCTCCCTGTGTACAGACTACGAGAAAAGATGGATCTTCCAGATTGAATGATTCGAGGTCAAAACCATTGGCAATCCTTTTTCCCTCTTCATGCTGATCAGTGGATCGGTTTTCTGTAAGCCACAGGGTCTCATAATCCAAATTCGCTGCCAGTTTCAGCAAACTCTGGCCCACGGGTGAATCCCCTAAAACCACGATCAGGGGTTTGGGAAATACCGGTTCAATGTAGACACTCAAAGATCCTCCACTGTGACAGGTCATCTGAAAATGTTTGACTTCCGCTCCCTCTGCTGATTTCGTTTCCGGATCAATGTTGATCAATCTCGACTTTCCTGATGCCATCAGAGCAAGGGCTTCTTCAATGACTATCGGATGAGTGCAACCTCCTCCAATCCAGCCATGAATACTTCCATCTGAACGAATGATGGCCTTGTCACCGGTTTTGCCTGAAATCGGTGTTCCATGCTGAACCACCATTGCCGTGGCAAAGGTTTCACGTGCATTTTTGAGCTTCAGAAACTCAATAAAAAAATCCTCGAGCATGAGCAGGGATTCGTAAATGAAAATATAATGAGAGATATGAAAGATTCCGGAGTCCTTTAGACTCCGGAAATTTCACCATCAGGCAACTGCCCCTTTTTCTTTGAGTACTTGCCAGACTTTATAGGGTGTGATGGGAATGTCCATATTTTCCACCCCAAGATGGGATAGTGCATCAACCACAGCATTGGCAATGGCCGGCGGCGCTCCTACCGTTGGAGACTCTGCGACGCCTTTGGCACCTAGAGGATGGTGTGGTGATGGAGTCACCGTTCTATCGGTCTCCCAGTTTGGAGTTTCTACTGCAGTAGGAAGGAGATAATCCATGAAGTTTCCGTTGAGGATATTTCCGTCCTCATCGTAAATCAGTTCTTCATACATCGCTGGTGCAAGCCCTTGGGTCAATCCGCCATGGATTTGACCTTCGACAATCATCGGGTTGATGATGTTCCCGCAATCATCAATGGCGACAAATCTCCTAACTTTAATTTCGGCTGTTTTTGGATCGATGTCTACCACACAAATGTAGGAACCGAAAGGAAAGGTCAGATTGGGAGGATCATAGTAATGGGTTGCCTCCAAACCTGCCTCCAATCCCTGGGGATGATTGGTATAGGCGGCAAAGGCAATGTCCTGGATTGTCTTCGATTGTTCCGGAGAACCTTTAACGTAGAATTTGCCAACTTCCCACTCGAGGTCTTCTTCACTGACTTCGAGCAAGTGAGCAGCTATCTTTCTTGCCTTATCCCGGACCTTGTGTGCCGCTTTTGCAGCCGCAGCTCCTGCAGTCGGAGTACTCCGACTGGCGTAGGTTCCCAATCCGTACGGAGCCGTATCGGTGTCACCTTCCTCGATCTGGATATGAGCAGCAGGAATTCCCAATTCTTCAGCAAGGATCTGGGCGTAGGTTGTTTCGTGCCCCTGGCCCTGCGATTTGGTCCCGAAACGGGCAATCGCCTTGCCAGTGGGATGGATTCGCAACTCACAGCTGTCGAACATCTTGATTCCCAGAATATCGAAATCCTTGGAAGGTCCTGCTCCTACGACTTCAGTAAAAGTGGATAAACCGATTCCCATCAATTCACCTTTGGCTCGTTTTTCGGCCTGTTCCTTTCTTAAGTCATCATAGCCGATCGTATCCATGGCCAGCTTGAGAGCCCTAGGATAATCACCACTATCGTATTCCCAGCCCAAAGCTGACTGATAAGGGAATGCCTCAGGCTGAATAAAATTCTGCATTCGCAAATCTGCCGGATCCCGATCTAATTTCTGTGCCAGCACATCAACTATTCTTTCAATTGCGTGGATTGCCTCAGTGACTCTGAAAGAACAACGGTATGCAACACCACCAGGTGGCTTGTTTGTGTAATACGCGTCCATTTCCGTGAACGCATTTTTGATGTCATAGGAACCTGTGCAGATTGAGAACATCCCTGCAGGATACTTGGAAGGATTTGCGGCAGCATCGGTATACCCGTGATCCGCAACCGTTTTGATTCTCAGAGCTTCCATTTTCCCACTACTGGAGGATGCCAGCTCGACACTCATGTGATAGTCCCTTGCAAAGGAATCGGCCTGCAGGTTTTCAGATCGATCCTCGACCCATTTGACAGGCTTTCCGATTACCACAGAGGCAGCAATCGCAATCACGTAACCAGGATACACTGGGACCTTCCCGCCGAAACCACCACCGATGTCAGGGGAAATAATACGGATTTTCTCTTCCGAAAGGCCTACATGTCCAGCAACCAGAGCGACTACCGTGCGAATTGCGTGGGGTGCCTGGGTCGTCATATAAACCGTCAGTTTTCCCTCAGCCGGTTCAAATGAAGCGACGCATCCGCAGGTCTCAATGGAGGCAACATGGATTCGCGGAAGATATACATTTTCCTTCACCACAACATCGGCATTTTGGAAAGCCTTCTCGGTTGAATCTTTGTCCCCGGTTTCCCAGTGCCAAATATGGTTGTCGGTTTTTCCTTCCTTGTCGGTTCGGAGTACCGGTGCATCCGACTGCATAGACTTAAATGGGTCCACAACCGCCTGCATCGGTTCATATTCCACTTCCACCGCTTCTACGGCATCCGCGGCTATGTATCGGTCATCCGCAATCACTGCGGCGACCTCCTGGGATTGGTACATCACCGTATCCGTTGGAAGAACCATCTGGGTGTCCGACATCAGGGTCGGCATCCAATGTAAATTGTATTGCTTAAGAACATCCCCGGTAATCACCGCATGGACCCCAGGAATGGCCATGGCCGCATCGGTATTGATGCTTTTGATTTTGGCGTAAGCATAGGGACTGCGAACAATGTCCATGTGAAGCATCCCTGGAAGCACCACATCATCCGTGTATTTTCCCTGACCCCGTAAGAAACGCGCGTCTTCCTTGCGTTTCATACTATGGCCCATTCCACACACTTCCGGGGTTGTTTTTAATTCACTCATGCAGCCTCCTTTTGCATTTTTTCAGCAGCATACTGAATGGCTTTGACGATGTTCACATAACCAGTACAGCGGCATAGATTGCCCGAGATTCCCCAGCGGATTTCTTCTTCACTGGGATTCGGATTTTTCTCCAGCAGTTCCGCTGCTCTCATGATCATACCCGGGGTACAGAACCCGCACTGAAGACCATGCTCCTCATGGAATCCTTCCTGGAGAGGATGAAGTGCGCCTCCTTCTTCCATTCCTTCAATGGTTTTCACCGATTTACCATTCGCCTGGACCGTGTAAAGGGTACAGGATTTCACTGAGCGACCGTTCATCAGGATAGTGCAGGCTCCACAACTTGAAGTATCACAGCCGATATGGGTACCGGTCATTTGCAATTCTTCACGGATGAAATGAACCAGCAACATTCTTGAATCGACCTCTTTGGTAACAGTCGTTCCATTGATATCAATGCTAACAGTATGTTTTGACATGATCAGCGGCTCCCTTCAGCACGTTGAAGTGAAAGTTTGATGGCCCGTTGGGTCAACTCATTAACGAGTGCTCTTTTATATTCCGCACTTCCTCTGAGATCTTCCATCGGTTCAGAATCTGCTGCTGCAAGGCGCCCTGCCTCGGCAAGCATGTTTTCATCAGGTTTTTTCCCCTTTAATAATTCTTCTGCGCTTGAAGCTCGGATCGGGGTAGAACCAACGTTGGTAAGCCCCAATCCAATATTTTCGATCGATCCACTGGAATCGATATTCAACTGACAAGCAACGGCTGCTGCTGCATAATCACCGACCTTTCTCTCAATCTTCAAGTAGGCTCCTCCGCTTGCGGAAGGAGGAGAAGGGATCCGGATTTCGGTTAGAATTTCATCCTCGGCCAGAGCAGTGGTAAAAAAATCCGGAAAGAAATCATCAATTTTGATTTCCCGGGTTCCATTCGGACCTTCCGCAACAACTGAAGCCCTTAATGCCAACATGGTGGCCGGATGATCATTGGCAGGATCCCCATGGGCCAGATTTCCTCCAACCGTCGCCATGTTTCGTACTGAAGGATCTGCAATCATTTTCGCCGTATCCAAAAGTAAGGGATATTTACTTTGGACAATCTCCGATTCTTCCAGAGCCGCCTCACAGGTCATGGCTCCAATCCTAAGTTGTCCGGATTCTTCTTGGATGTAATCCAAACCCCCGATACCACTGATGTCGATCAGGTATCCCGGTTCGGCCAAACGCAACCGCATTGCAGGAATCAAACTGTGACCTCCTGCCAAAATCTTTGCTTCATCTCCATGCTTCTGCAGCAAAGCTACTGCATCTGAAATATTTGATGGAGTAAGATATTCAAAAGAAGGTGGGATCATGTGCTCTCCTTATTGATTAGAATTTCTGGAAATGGTGCACTAGTGACGCATTGATTTCGATAATTTGTAAATTCTTAATATTTGAAAAAATAAACTTCCGTGGTAATCCTAGAAAGAACAAGACATAACCGGATTACGGAAGAATCAGGAAGGTAGTTTTATTTGGTGCCGAAAATCCGATCTCCGGCATCACCCAGGCCGGGCAGGATGTAGGCATGATCATTCAGTTTGTCATCAAGTGCTGCAGTGTAGATCTTCACATCCGGATGGATTTTATTAAAATACTCAACCCCTTCCGGAGCAGCCAGCAAGCAGACAAAACGGATATTGGCAGCACCATTTTCCTTGATGCGGGTCACTGCAGCCGCAGAGGAGTGGCCTGTCGCCAGCATCGGATCTAGGGCAATCACCAGACGTTGGTCGATCAGTTCCGGAAGTTTGAGGTAATACTCCACAGCCACCAGGGTCTCGGGATCACGATAAAGTCCAATGTGCCCCACTCTGGCAGAAGGAACCAGATCGAGGAAACCGTCGAGCAGTCCGTTCCCGGCTCGAAGAATAGAAACCAGGCATAGTTTTTTCCCTTCCAAAAACGGAGCATTCATTTTCATCAAGGGTGTTTCGATTTCCTTGGTGATCAGGGGCAGATCCTTGGTTACCTCATAGGCCAGAAGGGTTCCGGTTTCCCGGATGAGAATCCTGAAACTCCGCGTGGAAGTTTCTTTGTCACGCATGAGGGAAAGTTTATGCTGGACGAGGGGATGATCAATGATCGTCAGGTTTTCATGCATGATACCTCTGAACGTTTGGGTTGAAAAAAATATGAATGAAATGGATGGACATCCCTGACCCTCAAATACATCTGCTGGGCAATTCTACGATACCCGGTGTGGCCTTGGGGAACACTTCTCAATTCTGTCATCCAACTCAGGGATCTGAGGTTGATTTTCATAAACCAACGGATTCGATATCCCATTGGTACCACATACTGTGCTTCGAAAGGAAAATCTTTTTGCAGTTGGTCAAAGGCTTCCGCAGCCTGAAACATGGCTTCATCATAAATCTCTCCCAAACCGGCTTCCTCAATTTCTTCAGGTTTTTCGAAACCATAACGCGTGGAGAGCAGTTGTCTTTCCTGGGTGAGCATCCGGTGACGCTGGAGATCCCGATAGATTCCGTAATCTCCGACGATGTCAAAGGTATAGAATGGCATCTCAATTCCCCGCCCGGGCTTGTGCCTGCGATTCTGCCTCAATTCTGCGTATTCATGAATTAAACGTTTCTTTTCTGAATCCGGAAGGTTCTTCAATTGTTCTGTGAATTCCTGCAAAGACCCATGGCCGAAGGGAAATAACAAAGCTGCCAGCATTCGATCTTCCGCATCCTGATCGTATTCAATCAACTGGACATCCATCTCCTGGGGAGGATTTGGCTCGTTGGAAATCTGTTTGGAGTGGAAGGTTTGCATTAAGGAATTCTTAAAATTCGTGTAATCCTCAAACTCCTGAAACCGGTTGTTGTTGCGATCAGCCCTTCGGATGAAGGAAGGGATCACTTTAGAAAGCTCCTCAAATGCTGCCTGACCAAGGTCGCGGTTCTCTTCAAGCGGATCCAGGTGCAATTTCCGGATCAGGGTTTCGAAAAATCGGCCATTCCCAAAAATGCCCATATTCGTCTGGGTTGAAGCCGGCAGCAATCCACGAATCAAATCATAACCCCTGGCTTTGACCGAGCGTTCATAGGCCGCTTCGCTGGTTCCCTCTTCCCGTGGCAAAAGCTTCCTTACATGTTCCCAGACCGGTTCGCACAAGCGGACATAACAGTCAAAAAGATGGTCACAGGCCTTTACATAAAGCTCTGCATGGTCTGAATCCATCAACTTCGGATCACGGTAATATCGATAACGTCCGGAGTCTTTATCGCTGAAACTTACGTAACGGGTGGATTTTTCAAGGGGAGATCCTCCGATCCTGGCGTCTTCCAGAACTTTGGTGGCGAGCATCGAAACGTTTTCCAACGCAAGATGCGCCCCTCCAAGCTCTCCGATTGAATCGTCACCGTAACCGTCAAGGATTCGATCATAAAACTTTCTTGCACGCTCGATCGCGAGTTCCGAACCTTTTCGGTTTGAGGCCTGGCCTGAGTTTCCCTGAATGGAACTGAATTCTGCGTCCTCGGAAAGGATGAACTCTTTAAGCAAAAGACTTCGCAGTCCCAAAGTGGAACGCGAATATCGCGAAAAAAGGGCTCCCTTGATGACTTCGGGCAGATTCGTTAAAACAAAAACCGAGCGGTCAGTATTGGTGACGTAGGATTCGAGCAGAGACTTCTGCTCAGGGGTGAAGGATTCTGAAAGGCTCATGCTGGATGGTTCCGGCTGAGCTCAAATTGAGAAAGTGTGGAGCTTTTTTGTATATGACCGAAGGTCATCAACTCAATCAGGATGCCGGGATTCCTTGTGAGTTCGGTAAAGCAGATTCTTGACTTTCCGGACGTGGGAGATCTTCATCACCATACTTTGGAGATTCATGCTGATTCGGATCGTAATTATCCCTCAACAGATCACGGGTAAAGTCAAATGTCTTTCTTGAAGAATACGCCATGGCCACCACGCCGGTGTCCATCCTGATCGCTTCTTTGGGGCATGCCTCGACGCAAAGTCCGCAAAAAACACATCGGAGTTCATCAATATCAAATCGAACCGGGTATTTTTCGATGGATAAGTCAGGATGTTCTCCTGCTTCAATATGGATGCATTTGGCAGGGCAAACCGTTTCACACATATAACATGCGACACATTTAAGAAAACCATCATCTTTACGTGTCAGGCGATGTCTTCCACGCCAACGCATCGAGACTGGCCTTTTCTCTTCAGGGTAATTGATGGTCACCACATCTCTGGAACCGAAAAGATTTCTGAAGAAATGCTTGACGGTCAGTCTAAGCCCGCCAAAGGCTGCAGGAATGTAAAATGCTTCTTTAACCCCGTCGACACGTTTGACCTGTTTGACTTTCAGTTCCATGAAAAATAAGTGGGTGATGTTTACATGAATGCGAGCACGACCACGGCCGTCAATGCCGTGTTGGCAAGAGAAAGTGGAAGCAGTTTCTTCCAGCCTAAGGACATGGTTTGATCAAATCGGAATTTTGGCAGTGTCCATCGTAGTTGGATTTGGAGCCAGCAGAAGAAGATGGTTACGATACTGAATTTGCCGATTTGTAAAAGCGTTACCAGCCATTGAGGGGCACTTTCCCAAAGATGAAGCCAGGGAACATGGTAGCCTCCAAAAAAGAGAGTGGTCATTAAAACGGCGACTCCGGCAACTGCGACGTATTCGGCAAGCATGAATGCACTCCAACGCATTCCGGAGTATTCGAGAAAATAACCTGCAACGATTTCTGATTCGCCCTCCGGGGCATCAAAAGGGGCTCTTTTGGTTTCCGCAATCAATGCCGTAAAGAATAGAAAAAAACCAAGTGGCTGAGTGAAAACTCCCCACATCGGGATCAGGTTCCCGAACCAGTATTCATTTTGTCCATTTACGATGTCACTCACCCGGGTTGAACCGTAAACCATGAAGATTCCCATCAATGCCAAACCCATGAAAACTTCGTAGGAAATCATTTGTGCGGATGCACGGGTTCCTCCGAGAAGCGCAAACTTGCTGTTGGAACTGGTTCCGGCAAGCACTGCTCCGTAAACACTGAGAGAGGTGATGGCGAAGATGAAAAGTAAACCTGGTTCTATATCCGTCACCTGAAAGGTAAAATCACCAATCGGCCCGGCAATCGGAATGATTGCAAAGGTTGCAACTCCTGCAATCAACCCGAAGAAAGGAGCGATCAAATATAAAAAACCGTTGGCACCCTGGGGAATTGTATCTTCCTTGAAAATCGATTTTAAACCGTCGGCAGCAAGGTGAAGGAGTCCATTACCTGTATAGTTACCGACATTGGCTCGGTTGGGGCCTACACGATCCTGGATCATCGCACTCCACTTTCGCTCCATCAGGGTAAGCACGGTGCCGAGCGGCATCGCAAAAAGCAGAATGATGAAAGCGATTTTCAGAATCGACTGCACCAGCGGGATTGAAAGAATTTCTAGAATCAGATCCATGTTATTCCATTTTTAACGGTCGAGTTCACCGCCAATCATATTCACAGAGCCAAAAATCGGGACAATGTCTGCCACGTAATGACCTACCGTCATCGCAGGCATGGCTTCAACATAATTAAAGCAGGCTGGTCTCATTCGGACACGGACCGGATCTCCGCTTCCATCGGAAACCAGGTAAAAACCGATTTCCCCGTTTCCTCCTTCGGTTGGTAGATAAACTTCTCCTTCGGGTGGTTGATGTCCTTCCATGACCAGTTTGAAATGGTCGATCAATCCTTCGATGTTTCCGTAGACTTCTTTTTTATCCGGGTAATGCATCAGTCTTTCGTCGGTCATGATCGGACCCGCCGGCATCATATCGGCTGCCTGTTCGATGATTGAAATGCTCTGACGGATTTCTTCCATTCTCACCAGGTAACGATCAAAACAATCACCAGTAGACCCAATGGGTATCTCAAAATCGATTTCATCATAAACGGAGTATGGATCTGCGCGCCTCACATCGTAAGGAACTCCGCATGCTCTGAGCATTGGACCGGTGAAACCAAATGAAATCGCATCCTCTTTCGAAAAAGTCCCAACGTCTTTAACCCGATCAATGAAAATTTTATTCCGGGTCAGCAGTTTGTCGCACTCGTCCATGATGTCCTTGACCTTATCCAAGCGCTCCTGAAGGGCATCAAAAAAACCGTCGGGGATGTCTGTTGCGTTTCCTCCAAAACGGGTCCAGTTGGTCGTCAATCGAGCACCGGTAACTTCTTCTACGAGTTCCCAGAGGTATTCCCGGGCTTTGATGAACCAAAGGAAAAAGGTGAATGCTCCGACTTCCATGGAAGCAGCACCAACGCAGGTCAGGTGATCGGTGATGCGGGAAATCTCACCCATGATAACTCGGGTGAACTCTGCTCTTCGTGGAGCCTCGATTCCGTAGAGCTTCTCCACCGCCATCGAGTATCCAATATTGTTTAAAAGAGGAGAAACATAATTAAGCCGATCCGTGTAGGGAACAACCTGGATCCATTTGGAATTTTCAGATTCTTTTTCGAATCCCCGATGAAGATAGCCGATTTCCGGTTCCATCCCGACAATCAGTTCCCCATCAAGATAGGTCGTAAACCGCACAATCCCATGCATCGCAGGATGGGAAGGCCCGATCTCTATCTTCATGATTGAAGTATCAGAATCCCCCTGAGGTGGAGGTGTCACAAGGCTGCTCAATTGCTGGGTTGCCAGGCTCATACGTCTCTTTGATAATGATAGCGTTCTTCGATTTCCCTTAATTCTTCAATGGGCTGTTGCCGGTCCATTGGATAATCTTTTCTCAGGGGATGTCCCTCAAATTGGTCGTACATCAGAATCCGCCGCAGATCAGGATGATTGTTGAAGTGAATGCCATACATGTCGAAGCATTCCCTTTCATACCAGTCCACTGCTTTCCAAAGATGGTAAATCGAATCAATGCTGCAGTCCTGTTCATCCAGTCTCACTTTGACTCGGATTCTTTTCCCATGACGAAGCGATTTAAAATGATAGACCATTTCAAAACGGGGAGTTCGATTCTGCTCTAAAAGATCCACCGCGGTCAGATCAACCAACATTTCATAACTGCATCCTTCGTCATCTCTGAGGAATTCACAGATTGAAAGCAGATCTTTCCTGTCGATCACCACTGTCTCATCCCCACGATGACAATGGGTTTCAAGAATGCTTTTTGGAAAGTTTTTCTTGAGCAGGGAAGTGGTTACCAATTCAGAATCTGTGGTGGTCATGAAACTAAGTTGGGATTGTTAGGATTATTCTTCTCTCAGGGCTTCTTTTTGCTGGAAACCTTTGGGGGTGTCATAACCCATATTCGGACTGACGTTCGCCTGATTTTGGTTGTAAGTAAAACCAGGTTTGATGCTCCGGTTTGATTTCGGATTCTGAACATTTTCGAAAACTTCCTTCTTGGGAATTCGGAAGTAGTGGTCCAACTGCTCTATTTTTGCTTCTTTATGGCGGATTGCCTGAGGATTAATCATTTTGCTTTCGACAGTAGGACCGTCATTTTGAATACGGTCTTGAAGTTCCATCAGGCCATCGAGCACCGCTTCGGGTCTTGGAGGGCATCCTGCGATGTAAATATCCACAGGAATCAGACGGTCAATGCCCTGCAACACCGAGTAGTTTTGGTAGAAACCCCCGGAAGAGGCACAAGCACCGAAAGCAATCACCCATTTTGGTTCCGCCATCTGCTCATAAACTGTTTTTAAAACAGGAGTCATTTTGTGAGTGATCGTACCAACGACCCAGAGCACATCGGATTGTCTCGGGGAGAAGCGAGGAATTTCCGCACCGAAACGGGAAATGTCATAATGCGAACAGGCTGCAGCCATGTATTCCATGCCGCAGCAGGCAGTGACAAAAGGATATTGAAACAGAGAGAACTTTCGGGACCAGTTGACCACATTGTCAAAGGTCGTTGTCAAAAAACCATCATAGTTTGCAGCCATGAGCCTCCTTAAAAACTAGAGCTATTTATTCCCATTCAAGTGCGCCCTTCTTCCAATCGTATACAAACCCAAGGACTAGTACTCCGATAAAAAGCATCGCCGCTGTAAAGCCGAACCAGCCAAGTTCTCTAACCTGGACGGTCCACGGATAGAGAAAAACAATTTCTACATCGAAAACTAAGAAGACGAGAGCAGTCATATAAAATTTTACGTCGTAACGTGACCCTTCGGTTCCATCACGAACAAATCCTGATTCAAAAGGGGTGTCTTTAACTTTGCTCCGAAGCCTGGGGCCAAGATAGAGTCCAACCACAGTGAATGTTCCCGCCAGGAGCATCCCAAGCAGGATCATCAATAATATGGGTAAATAGCCAGAAGCAATGGTCATCGAATCAATCAAAATAATTTGTGAAAATACTTTGTCAAATCACGAACAGAATTTCATCAGCCCCCCTGATTGTCAAATTAAATCAAGTTCGGGAATTCCTGATTTTTCAGGTCTTTGAAAACTTATTTTTCGTTGGACATAAACTGCTTCAGATTCTTCCATTAAAGAATATTTTTGGAACATGATTCGAAACTCCCACCATAATTAACGAACCACCGTACCGGGCTTGGAGTCGCCAGGGGCCTCCACAATTTTTAACGAATTTCCATCATCGGTGGCGAGAATCATTCCTTCTGACAGTTCTCCCCGGAGTTTGACCGGTTTGAGGTTGGAGACCACAACCACATTCATCCCGGGAAGATCCTCAGGGCGATAAAATTCGGCAACACCCGAGACGATCGAACGGGGTTTTGATTCTCCTAAATCAACCTGGGAAACAAGAAGTTTGTCCGAACCCTTAACTTTCTTAGATTCCAAAATCCTTCCCGTCCTGAAATCGAGTTTTTGGAAGCTCTCGATACCGACCAGGTTTTCCAATTCTGCCTCTTGCTTTTCTTCCGATTGAGGTTTCGCCTTGGGGGTTGGACCAGGTTTTTCGGGTTCCTTCTGTTTGAGTTGAATCCTGGGGAACAGCGGTTCCGGAAGCGGAAGTTGAGTTCCGGTTTGAACCAATCCCGGTTTCAACATTTCCAGGGTCATTGGTGATTCACCAAGTCCGAGTTGGATTCGGGCCGCTTTCATTTTTTCAGGCATCACCGGTTCCAGAAGACAGACCAACCATGCCGAAGCATCCAATGCCGTATAGAGTACTGTTCCGAGACGTTCGTTTTGATCCTCCTCTTTGGCAAGTTTCCAGGGTTTGTTTTCATCGAGATATTTGTTTACGGCACTGCTCATCATGGCAATCCGTTCCAAAGCCCGATGCGGCTCAAACTGTTGGACCCATGCTTTGATCTGAGAAGTTTCCTGCTCAAACATTTGGTACAGTTCAATTTCCTGTTTTCCTGGCTCACCCCGGGGAGGAACCTCATTTTCGAAATTTTTCCGGGACATCGAAATGGAACGGTTCAGCAGATTTCCGAAATTGTTCGAAAGCTCGCCGTGGTAACGTGCGAACACCAGATCTTCGGTGAAATTCGCATCTTCTCCATAACTCATTTCTCTCAACAAGAAATAGCGCAACCCGTCGACTCCAATCAGGTCTTTCATTTCCAAAGGATTGACGACGTTGCCCAGAGACTTGCTCATCTTACTGCCTTGAACCACCCAATGCCCATGGACGGCCAATTTTTTGAAAACCGGGAAACCCGCAGCCTTGAGCATGCAGGGCCAGTAGATTCCGTGGGTTTTGAGAATATCCTTGCCGATCACATGATGGCAGTGCTTCCAAAACTGTTCATAACGGGAGTCCTCCGGCCAGCCCAATGCGGTGACATAATTCAGCAACGCATCGAACCAGACATACGTGACAAAATCATTGTCGAAAGGAAGGTCGATTCCCCATTCAAGCCGGCTTTTCGGCCTTGAAATACAGAGGTCCTGGAGGGGTGCCTTGAGAAAACTCAGCAGTTCATTGCGATACCTCGCAGGCTGAACCAGATCCTTGTTTTCTTCAAGGAGTCCAATAAGCCACTCCTGGTATGCACTCATCCGGAAAAAATAATTCTTCTCCTGGCGGACCTGGGGAGGTTTCTGGTGATCCGGACAGTTCCCCTCCTCGGTCAACTCCTCCTGGTCTAGAAATCGTTCACAACCCACACAGTAGAGTCCTTCATAATCTTTGAGGTAGATCTCACCCTGATCATAAATCTTCTGCAACACTGCCTGGACTGCAGACTTGTGAAAGGCATCGGTGGTGCGGATGAACTGGTCCTGTTGGATGTGAAGATGAGGCCACATATCCCGGAACTCCGCAGTCATCCGGTCCACAAACTCCTGGGGTTTGAGATTCGCAGCCTGGGCAGATTCCGCAATTTTCTGCCCGTGCTCATCTGTTCCGGTAAGAAAATAGGTTTCTTCCCCAAATAACTTTCGGTACCGGACAAAAACATCAGTAACGATGGTCGTGTATGCGTGGCCTATGTGGGGATGGCTGTTGACATAATAAATCGGGGTGGTGATGTAAAAGGTTTCACTCATGTCAACTTTAGAACTTATTCGGGAATCTGAATGGTTGGTTTTTCCGGCCTTGGACGATAAAGAACCAGAGTTTTTCCGATCAATTGCACAACCTCAAAGGACTCATTTTTCTCAAGTGCTTGGTTACACTCCCGATGGTCCTGGGGAGATGCTTCCAGCACTCTGACCTTGATCAATTCGTGGTCATCAAGCTGCTTTTCAATCTGAATCAACGTTTCCCGGCTCAAGCCCTGTTTACCGATCTGTACCACAGGCTTTAGAGAATGAGCCAACGAACGCAGGTAACGCTTTTGTTTGCCCGTCATCATTTTATGGAAAATAAAGAATATATCCCGCGTATCCTGGATCTAACAAGCTGTTTCCCGAAGAAGCTTACCCTAAGTGAAGAAGGATCCCTATGACAGAAATTCAAGATTTCATTCGGAAAAGATCAGGCAGGTACTGGTTCCGTGGGCATAAAGTTTTCCATTCAGATCGACCAACCTGGATTCTGCGGTCGCAGTGGTCCTGCCGTAATGGATCACGTTGCCGGTCGCACGGAGGATTCCTGAGTCCTGACGGATTGCCCTGACCAGATTCGCTTTCATTTCCAGGGTGGTGTAGAACACACCCACATCAAGTTTGGTATGAACCGCACATGCCATCGCGGAATCGAGAAGAGTGAATGCAAATCCTCCATGTACACTGCCGATTGGGTTGTAGTGGGAAGCATTCGGTTGTCCCTCAAATACGGTTTTACCAAGTTCGGCTTCAACAACCTTAAACCCCAGGGTTTGTCCCATCGGAGGTTGGGGCAATTCTCCCTGGGCAATCTTCTGCATGAATTCCAGACCGGATAGGCGTTCCATCGCATTTTGAAAAGCCTCATGGTCTTTGGGGAAAGAGCTCATCTTCTGGCTGGAAAAAGAACCGAATGGGAAATGGAATCAGATACTGGCCGCAAGCTGATTTAGCGCCTCTTTTCCTTGACTAAAGATAGGCCAACCGTCTCCCGGGAGGACCGCTTGGATGTTCTCAATGGATGCCATTCTTTTCACCGACGCAATCGGTCTTTGAGTTTCGCATCCGGAAGCATACAAAGCTTTCCTCCTTCATGAGCCCGGATCAGGTCACCTGTGATGAGTGTGGTGTTTTCTAATAGAAATGCGAGCTCACCCGGGGTTTTAGAACCCTCCAGGCTAAAGACAGACAATCCTGGAACGGGTTGATCTCCTTCACCCAGCCAGTCGTCACAGGGAAAGGGGAAATTCTCTTTTTCAGCCATCGGCCCCCAGGTTTTGGCTCCGGTTCGCTTAACCAAGTTTTGCGCATCACGGACATGATCGGAATTGGTGATCAGGAGATGAGCGGCGCCCCCAAGATTTTCCAAATGATTCAGGTCATGCTCGGACATCGGCATCGGGTCGATCAGAACATTCCCGTTTTCGCGAACCCAGAGGATTCCGTGAAAATCAATGTTCCTTTCTTCGTTGAACACGGACCAACTGAAAAGGTCCTTTCGGTGAAGCTGCTTCAAGGAAAAATTAAATTTGGTTAAGCTACTCTAATCACGAATTCAGGTAGAGGTTCCTGACCCGTTGTTCGGCAATGTAGCAAAGTAATTTATAGAGGAAACCATAATACAAGGTAATGGATACAACTGAAACTGCATTGAGCAGATCCTGAGTTTCTGCATATACACTGATGTCCCTGATCATTATGATGGCACCAATTAATGTGCCGATAAGACCCATGACAAATCCTGCGTCTCCTTTGACTTTCAAGCACCTTGCGGCAGAATTTGCATCATCCTCCCCAACCTGTTTCCGCCACAAAAAAGGATAACTCCAACTATGCCAGTAGCTTTTCCACGAGGTAGCAGAAATACTGAAAAATACCGAAGGCACCCATATGATCAGTAATGAGGGGATGTCCATAAAATAGGTCAGATTGACCAAATTGAACTCCATGTTCATGAAGTCAAAACTTGTTGCAATTACAATGAGACCAAGTGCAATAATAAAGCTGATCCAGATCATGTAGGCTCCTGATGTGGAAGAAGGATTGATTTTTCGCTGGACTGATTTTCTCAGGGAGGGATCCCTGAGCATCTGATCGACTCTTAATTCAAT
>LNZD02000010.1 GCA_001469005.2 SAR324 cluster bacterium lautmerah10 | reverse complement strand
GGACTGCATTGTTGGTGTTCGCCTTGGTTCAAATAGAATCACTTAGTCTGTTTCAGTCGGTCTTTGAAAAACCGTTTTTGGTGATCCCCCTCGCGGTTTTCGGGATGTTGATGGCCTAGTTTGTTTTCCACTGATCCCTCGATTTTGCTTCCGAGGATCAGGTCACTACGATTGTCACCACCATGCCGATCCTTGTTGTGGTGGTGGACAGAATCATCAACAAGTCTCCTGTCAGTGCTCCTAAAATTGCCAGCGGCATCGGAGCCTTCGTTAGACTCATTCCTGATCATATTTTTAAGGGTGGAAAACAAATGAAAAAGTCTCCCTCAAATGAAAAAAGACTGAGGGAGACACGATGGGATCAACCGTAGCGGTAGGGTCTACCGGCTTTCAGCATATCCGCGTTGTACTTTTTGAAGATATTGACAACTTTGGCCTTGGTTTCGGATTCCGAGGCGATTTCATCCCAGAACCGGACTGCGGCTGCTTCGACACTGGCCCATTCCTCATCGGGGATTGAAGTCAGTTTCATTTTAGTTCCATTCACACGCAGAGAGGCCTCTCCACCCCAGTACCACCACTGACGGTAATAGTGGGAACTGTCCATCGTCAGTTTCAACAATTCTTTCAGGTGGTCCGGGAGTTCATTATAACGGTCCATGTTGGCGAAAAACGAACCAGCCCAGGCACCTGAAATGTTGTTGGTGAGGAAATAATCGGTCACATCCGCCCAACCCACGGTGTAGTCCTCGGTGATCCCCGACCAGGCGATGCCGTCGAGTTCTCCGGTCTGAACAGCGACTTCGATGTCTTCCCACGGAAGCGTCACCGGTACCACACCAAACTGCGTCAGGAAACGTCCTGCAGTCGGGAAGGTGAAGACTCGCTTACCTTTGAGATCATCCAGGCTGTTGATCGGATCCTTGGTTGCAAAATGGCAGGGATCCCATGCACCGGCTGAGAGGTGCTTCACTCCGACTTTGGAGTATTCGGCGTCCCAGATTTCATTCAACCCGTACTGGTTGAAAAGCACCGGAACATCGAGAGAATAGCGGCTGGCAAAAGGGAAATACCCTCCGAAAACCGTGACTTCCGTGGGAGATGCCATGGAATCATCGTCGGACTGAACCGCATCGATGGTTCCTTTCTGGAGTGCCCTGAAAAGCTCCCCGGTGGGTACCAGTTGATCGGCAAAATACAGTTCAATTTCCATTTCATCACCGGCCACCTTGTTGAAGCTTTCGATGGCGGGCTTGACCACGTGTTCCGCCAGGGCGGGACCGGCATAGGTTTGCATCCGCCAGCGTATCTTCGATTTGGCATGAATCGCAGGCGCTCCAACCACCGCGGCTCCTGCGGCTGCCCCTGCGACAGCTCCGGTTTTTAAAATTTTTCTTCTTGAAAGCATAAGCATCTCCTTCAGGAATGATGAGTATCGTCCGTAAAAGCGATTTACAGACTTGAGATTATGGAACCAGTTTTCTGATCCCGGGGAACCACTCCGTTACACAATCAACGGAATGAATGCTGACACAATCCAAATCTTTGGGGATCCAGCCCAAACTCATCATGAAGCGATGAAGGGATTTGGAAATCGGAATGTGTATTTTAAGCGGTCCTGATTTTCTGTCAATGAGAAGCTGGATGTGGACAGAAAACAAAGAGCGGACTTTTCATTCCAATCGGTGAAAACCCGAAACCTACGTCGATTATTTCTGGTAAATGTAATTCGGTAACCAGAGCGCGATCTGGGGAAAAAAGAGAATCAGCGCGAGGGCTATGATCATCACCAGAACAAAAGGAACAATGGAAACATAAATATCTCGGACACCGATTTCAGGAGGAGCCATCGCGCGCATCAGGAAAAGATTGTAACCAAAGGGGGGCGTCATGTAGGCGATCTGGGTGGTGATGGTGTACAACACCCCGTACCAAATCAGGTCGAATCCCAGGTGACGGACCAGAGGAACGTAAAGCGGAGCGACAATCACCAGCATCGCCGTGTCATCGAGAAAAGTCCCCATCACCAGAAAGGAAAGCTGCATCAGGATCAGGATGACCCAGGGATTGAGCCCCAATTGCTCGGTGAACAGATCATCGATGGCTCGGACCGCGCCCAAACCGTCGAAGATCGCCCCAAACCCCATCGCTGCCAGAATGATCCACATGAACATGCAGGTGATCGCCAGGGTCTGGCGGATCGTGGTTTCAAAAACCTGCTTCGTCATCCGTCCTTTGAATACTGCCGTTAACAAAGCCGCCAGGGCACCGATCGCGGAGCTTTCGACCAGGCTGGTCCAGCCATTAACAAAAGGGACCATCATCACCGCGAAGATCCCGAGTGGGAGCAGTCCTGCATTCAACAAACGAAGTTTTTCCGACATGGAAATGTTCCGGTGTTCATCCCCCAATGCAGGTCCAAGCTGGGGCTGAAGTTTGCAGCGGATGTAGATGTAGAGAATGAACAATCCCGCCATCATGAGTCCCGGGATCACTCCGGCCAACCAGAGTTGTCCCACCGGCTGACGGGCAATCATCGCGTAAAGCACCAGAACCACCGAAGGAGGGACCAGAATTCCGAGGGAGGATCCCGCCTGGATCACCCCGGTGATCATCCTTTTATCATAATTCCTTCGAAGCAGTTCCGGCAGCGCGATCGTTGCTCCGATGGCCATTCCTGCCACCGAAAGCCCGTTCATCGCGGAAATCAAAACCATCAAACCGATTGTTCCAATCGCCAGTCCCCCATTGACCGGCCCCATCCAGACGTGAAACATGCGGTAAAGATCATCCCGTTCCCCAGAGTGCCAACGATGCTACTGCCGCCACACCCCCGATCACACCAAAAACCCGCTGGCCCGTCATCAGCATCAGCATCATCGAGGAAAACATCATGATCGCAATCATTTCATAGGACATCAGATCTCCTTTCCCTTGAGTTTCGCAATGTCCTTGAAAAATTCCGAAATCGCCTGCAACAGCATCAGAAAGATGCCGACACACATGATGATCTTGATGGGCCACAAAAGCGGTCTCCAGGCGGTCGGGCTGCGTTCGTTGTATTGAAGAGAATACGTCGTGCTGTCGATGGCACCATAGAGCAATACGCCAAGGTAAAAGATCAGCAACAGGATGCTGAAGGCATCAAACCAGGCTTTTTTGCGGTCCGTCCAGCCTCCGTAAAAAAGATCCATCCTCACATTCGCCCCGATCTGCAATGAAAAAGGCCCACCGAGGATGTAGTAGGCGACCATTGCAAATTGTGCAATTTCCAACGTCCAGAGGGAGGGCAGGAAGAATGTCTTGGAAATTGAGGACCAAAGCAGAACCCCGAATATGACAAACAGCCCGTACATCATGACCCATCCTATCCAAAAATTAACCGTATCGACGGATCGGACGTAATAACGAATCAGTTTCGGCAAAATGCTGTTCTTTCTCTTAGAAGAGATACCTGAAAAGGATCTTGAGGATCCCGATTGGGATGCCTGAATAAAAACATTTCAGAATAATGGATCATCCTTAGAGGTCAAGTAAAGTCTGGAAATCATGGGAGATCCAGGATGCTTTGGTGAAAGGTCATTCAAACAAAGGCCTGAATCTGAAACAACTACCCAAAAACCTCGGGCATTTTTTGTTGAGTGGTGGTGCCACCAAATTACGATTCTACTCCGTCCTATGTCTGGTCACATCGACTGCGGGCCACTGGGATGCCTTTCGCAGAGATCTTCCAAGTGCTTATTACATCTGGCAGAGCACCGAGCCAAAAAGGATTGGTTAGGCGATGTCTTAGCTTTCTTAATAAGTGATCAGCAGTAACCTCCTACCCAAAACAGCAGGTCGTTCGAGAAAACACCTACGCAAATCGAGCCCGACAACTTGGATTCTTGCTCATGCGATTGCTCCCAGAGTGGTTTGTCTAAACCCAGGCCGTAGATGTCTAATTTCCAAAAAAAATGCAGGATTTTAAACCTCTTTAACACTCAATTCTTTTTCGCAGAAATTCAACAGCCTGGAGCCATCCTCCGAGCATCAATCTAACAAGGGCAAAGCAAAGCAAACTCTTGTCACTCGATGGATGGCAGCCACCGCTTCATTTTAAATTACAAGTGGCGCGACGCATCCATACGTTCGTGCAATACCCGGACGATGACGATTCCATAGTCGGTGATTCGAAAGTAGATCATATGTCGCTCAACACCCCACCGGCGATAGCCTTGCCGGATGAACTCACAGCTTGGCGCTGTTTTGGGGGAGACAGCTAATTTGTCAAAAGCCGCCACCAGGAAATCGAGGTAACGATCTGCCTGCTCGACCCCCCATTGTCGAACCGTATAGGTCCAGATCAATTCCAGATCACGCTCTGCCGCTGGGCTCAGGCGATATTCAGTCACGGGTGTCCAGCATCCGTTTTTTAAAATCCGAAGGGTTGAAAGGGCGGGGCTCCCCACTGGTCTCACCCTCGATCAGGGCGGCGCGGATCGCTTCAATTTGAGCGCTGCGTTCCTGTTCTCGCCGGATCAGGTCGCGGATATACTCACTGTCGTTGGTGTAGTGCCCAGCCGTGATTTGAGCTTTGACCCAGTTGTCTTGCTGATCAGTTAAGGTGATGGTTTTACGAACAGTTCCCATGTTGCAATCTCTATGTTGGCAATATTTGAATCATAAATCATACTATCGATGCATTATCGTGTAAATTCGTGTAGTTTGCTAGAACAAACTGCTGTGAATGGATAAAAGCATAAAATAGGAAATTCGATACTCCGTGCCAAGCAGCCAAAGGATTTGAGATAGAAGTTCTCTTACCCGGTTAGGAGTAGGGATTGGAGGCTCACTCCCAAAACCCTCTCCTGGAACGGAAAGCTTTCTTCTCCCGCCTGCAGCAGCATGTGCTTCGCTACCACACACATGCTTATCAAATCTAGCATCTGAACCTGATGCTTCAGCGATTCAGGGCGGAATGGTTTGCTGAATCCAATGCTTCCCAATAACGTCGCTGTGGCTTTCTCATACTCAAAATTCTCTAGTGGACCTTACTTCGTTGACCCTACCATTACGAATAGTGAAACCACGTATCGTCCACTACTGAAGAGAGATATCAATCTGTTGAAGCAGTACCTGCCCTGGAAGTTTAAGGTCGAGAAGTTGCTGGGGCAGATTCTGCGACTTCGCCATCGGCTTTGCTCAGAATGACATGAGGAAGGAGGACATGCCGCGGAAAATGAAAATTCATCAAACGGGATTGGAACCAGAAAAATCTGAAATCAATTTAAGCGGTAAGTCATTCTCCAAAGTTTTGCGGTTGAATGAGATTTTCGCTATACATTGAATTCTTTCATGAATGAAATGGACTTAAGACAAGGCATCAACATGACCATCGAAAAAAGAAGATTCGGGCGGACGGGACATATGAGTTCTGCCGTTCTATTTGGTGGAGCAGCACTCGGAAAATCAGACCAGGACGAAGCGGACCAGGTTTTGGATTTATTGTTCGAATTCGGCATCAATCACATTGATACGGCACCGGATTATGGAGATTCGGAACTGAGAATCGGTCCATGGATGAAAAAACACCGGAAAGATTTTTTTCTTGCCACCAAAACCAGAGAACGTTCCTACCAGAAAGCCAGAGAACAAATCCGCAGGTCCCTCGACCGGCTCTGTACGGACCAACTGGACCTGATCCAACTTCATGCGCTGATCCATCCCGACGAATGGGAGCAGGCTCTTTCTTCGGGAGGTGCCCTGGAGGCTGCGATTGAGGCCAGGGAAGAGGGGCTCGTCCGTTTTATCGGGGTTACCGGACACGGCTGGAACGTAGCGGCGATGCACAAGCGAAGTCTTCAGCGTTTCAACTTCGACTCGGTTCTGATGCCCTGGAATTATTTTGCCTCCCAGCATTCGACCTATGCTCCTGATTTTTTTGAAACCTGGAATCTTTGCACTGAAAAGGATGTCGCGGTTCAGACCATCAAGTCCATCGCCCGTGGTCCATGGGCCGCAGGAGCAGAGAAGACTTACAAAACCTGGTACGAACCTTTGGAAGTCGAGGAAGACATCACCAGAGCGGTTGGTTGGTTGTTATCCCACAAGGGACTCTTCCTCAATTCTGTGGGAGAGGTGAAACTCTTGCCGGCAGTTTTCCGGGCGGCATCGCAGAAACCCGAAAAACCTGCCAAGGAAGAAATGGAAGCTCTCAGTGAAAAGATGGGGTTGGATTCCATCTTCGGACTCTGAAAACCCACCCTGAAAGCTCTTTTTCGTGTGGTTTTTAAAGAAGATTTTACAACTGCGGGAAAGCCCTCATTGAGAAGGGGATTCCTTGTTGACAGTCGGTAACGACCGGGAAAGAGCCTTTATCCCTCACCCTTCATCCGCCCTGACGGACACACTCCCCCACAGGAAGAAGGATTTCCTTCGCTATAAAAAACAGTAG
>LNZD02000009.1:39258-60818 GCA_001469005.2 SAR324 cluster bacterium lautmerah10 | reverse complement strand
ATCTAACTCCATGCCTCTTAAAAATCATAAATTGGCAGAATTTTAAACTGGTTCAAAAGGGCTACACCACATCCATTTTTTTTACAAATAGTGAATCATTTCCCAATACCACTGGTCTGCATTGCATCACGGATTTCATCGAGAATGGCTGGATCATCGATGGTGGGTGGAATTGGAACCTCTGCGGTTGTTGCCAACTGACGGATGGTTTTGCGTAAGATCTTACCGGAACGGGTTTTGGGAAGCCTTTTCACCAGGGCGGATTTTCGGAAGCAGGCGACTGCGCCGATTTCCTTCCGGATGATGGAGACCAGTTCCTTTTCCAGATCCTGGTGGTTCATTTCCACACCATCCTTCAAAACGGCAAAACCGACTGGAACCTGACCCCGCAATTCGTCATCGATTCCGACCACTGCACATTCCGCCACTCCGGGGTGGGAACCGATCAACTCTTCCATCTGCCCCGTGGATAACCGGTGTCCGGCAACGTTGATCACATCATCCACCCGGCCCATCACAAAAACATAACCGTCTTCGTCAATGATCCCCCCGTCTCCTGTCTGATAATAACCAGGGAACTGGGAAAGGTAGGATTTTCGGAAACGCTCGTCGTCGTTCCAAAGCGAGGGAAAACAACTTGGCGGAAGAGGAAGTTTGACGACGATATTCCCCGTGGTCCCTGGATCGCAAGTCTTTCCCTCATCATCCAATACCTGGATGTCGTAGCCTGGAACCGGGAAAGTCGCTGAACCAACTTTCACCGGTTGCGGATCCAGGCCCATCGGGTTGGAACACATCGGCCAACCTGTTTCGGTCTGCCACCAGTGATCGATGACCGGACAATGCATGATTCCCTCAAGCCAATCATAAGTCGGAGGATCCAGCCTTTCTCCAGCAAGAAAAAGGGTTCGCAGATTGCTGATGTCATACTGCTGCTTGAGTTTCGCCTCCGGGTCTTCCTTTTTCACTGCCCTGAAAGCTGTCGGGGCAGTGAAAAAAGTGTTCACCCTATGTTCGTCCAGTACCCTCCAGAATGCTCCGGCATCCGGGGTGCGGACCGGTTTTCCCTCATAAAGGATGGTGCTGCATCCGTGAATCAGCGGAGCATAGACGATGTAGGAGTGACCCACCACCCAGCCAACGTCGGATCCCGCCCAATAAACCTCGCCGGGATTGGTGTTGAAAATCGCTTTCATGCTGTATTTGAGGGCAACGGCATGGCCTCCGTTTTCCCGTATCACTCCCTTCGGCAAACCGGTGGTCCCCGAAGTATAAAGAATGTAAAGCGGATCGGTGGCATCCACAGGCTCCGGATCAACAGGATTCGCAGATGACATCAGATCATTCCAGTCGAAGTCCCTCCCGGCCTGAATCGAAGCCTTTGCTTGTGACCGTTGAAGCAGGATGACGGTTTCAGGAGCATGACTGGAGATGCGAAGTGCTTCATCAACCAGAGGTTTGTATTCAATGATATTGGTAAACTCTATTCCGCAGGAAGCCGTCACCAGGGCTTTTGGTTTTGCGTCATCAATACGGATCGCCAGCTCATTCGGGGCGAAGCCTCCAAAAACCACCGAGTGAATCGCTCCAAGCCTGGCACAAGCCAACATTGCCACCACTGCTTCCGGAATCATCGGCATGTAGATGATGACCCGGTCTCCTTTTTCAACCCCCTGGTTCTTCAACACCCCGGCAAAACGGGCAACTTCGTCCAGCAATTCACGATACGTGTAGCTTCGAACGGATTCAGTAACCGGGGAATCATAAATCAAAGCCGCCTGCTCGGCCCTCCCGTTTTCCACATGGAAATCGAGGGCCAGGTAACTCGTGTTGAGTTTTCCTCCCTTGAACCAGTGATAAAAACCCTTTTCATCCTGAGAGAGGATCGACTTAGGTTTCTCATACCATCTGATCAATTCGGCGTGGCGGCTCCAGAATGCTTCAGGATTCTCAATGGATTCGCGGTATTCTTTCTGGTAGCTCATGTTTTTTCCTTCCTGATTTACATTGATGCAACGATGAGTGATTCACTCAAAATCGCATAAATATAAGTTTTCAATTTTTGAATTGGGAAAATCCCATCTGGTTTGATATTGAAAGAGATTTCAAAAACCCTAATTTTCTTAGGATTAGATTTGAATTTCAATTCTTTCAATCATTCAATGAGATTGGAATCGTGTTCCTGCCTGGCCGGAAAAGGTTTGTTCAAGAACCTGGATGTTGGTGATGAAGGCCTGCTGACCGCCGGCTTCGAGGAAATTGATAACGGCTTCGACTTTGGGCCCCATGCTTCCGCTTGGGAAAATACCTGACTGTTGGAGTTCCCTGGTTTCTTCCAAGTTGAGGCTGCGGACGTCCTCCTGATTAGGCTGCTGGTAATTGAGTTTAACCCCATCCACATCGGTCAGGATCACAAACACCACCTCCAATTCTTCTCCGCGACGGTGTGCGCGTTCGCGTAAAGAAGTGGCCAGCAGGCTGGAGGAAAGATCCTTGTCGATCACTCCTTCAACACCGCAGTAGACTTTGGCCGGCGGGGCATCCAGAGATTTTTGATAGGTAATGTCGTAGCTGCATGGATATTGTTCCAACTCCCCTGCTTTTTGAGGTTCGATTGCGACCACCGGAATGCCTCCGCCTCCAACCGCGATAGGGATGTTGCCAGACTGCAGGCAGCTTTCGATGATATCGATTTCGATGATTTCCTTTGGTTTGGGAGAAGGAACCACCCTGCGCCAAACCTCCTGTCCCTGGTCATTGAGCTTGTAGAACCCGCAGAGGTAACCCTGGTTTTTCTGGTGTTCTTCGGCTTCCTCCTTGGTCATGGGCGGGCCGATGAACTTTGTGGGTTCCTGGAAGGCAGGATCATCATGATCGACAATGACCTGAGTGATGATTTCCGCAGTTTTGAGGTCCTTACCCCGAACTCTCAGGGAGTTGGAGAGTTGCGCCAACATGTAGCCCAAGGCTCCCTGGGTATCCGCCCCGCAAACATCAATGGGCAATTTGTGGATCATTTCACCGGCATATTCTGAACGAAGCAGGATATTGCCGATCTGAGGACCATTACCGTGGGTCAGGATGTAGGCGTTATCCGGGTGGTCAACGATGAACTGAGCCAGGATTTCACAGGTTTTCCAGGCCTGTCGCCACTGGGCGGGAAGGTCAGGGTTGACCATCTTCCCGGTTTCCGGATCGGTGATAACCGGAGAAATTTCATTGCCTCCCAACGCGAATAGATAGAGCTTTCCCATTTTCAGGCACTGACGGATTGAAGCGGAAGTGAATACTGTCGTTCACCGCTGAAACTTTTAAAGGCATTCGCAACCGCAGAAGCCGTGGGAACCAAACCGATTTCTCCAACTCCTTTGGCTCCAAAGGGTCCGTTTTCATCAGGTTCCTCGACTCCAATCACCACAATTTCAGGAGTTGCCGAAGAACGGATCAGTCCCATTTTACCCAACTTTCGGTGCACCGGGAATCCTCCTTCCATCGCCATGTCTTCGGTCAGGGCATAACCAAGTCCCATGTGGATCGAGCCCTCAAGCTGGCCTTCGAACAAAGTGGGATTGATGATCCTGCCCGCATCATGGGCGGCATAAACCGTTTTCACCTTGCCCGCATCATCCAGGACCACCACCTGGGTTGCATAACTGTAGGAATAATGAGTCTGGATGTTGTCCGAATCGGATTCAAGTGCGGTGGTCCAGTCACAGGTCCATTCTCCTTGATACACCTTTCCTGTGAGTTCTTCCAGGGAACGCTTTTCAAGATCCTTTTTCAGCTTTGTTGCAGCATCAATGACACTGTGCCCGATGATGGAAGTTCCACGAGAAGCGGTGGTCATTCCGCTTTCACTTTCCTCGGCAGTATCGACCCTGACTTCGACAATCTCAGGAGAGAGACCCGTGACCTCGCAGAAAAACTGAACCGCCATGGTGTAAACCCCCTGGCCCATTTCGGTCCATCCCTGATGGATAAGAATCCTTTCCGGAGATTCGATCACGATCTTAACTTTTCCGGTGTCTGGAACCCCATTACCGATACCGGTATTTTTAATACCGCAGGCGATTCCTGCATGTCTGGATTGCTGGAACACATCCTTGACTGCTTCCAGGGTTTTACGGATACCGATGCCGGATTGAAGCACTTGTCCCGTAGAAGTCATTCCACCCGGGGTGAGGGCATTGTCGTAACGGATCTGCCAGCGGTCGAAGCCTCCCATCTCGCAGAGTTCATCAACACAGCTTTCGACAGCGAAATTGATCTGGTTCACACCAAATCCGCGCATCGCCCCGCAGGGGATATTGTTGGTGTAGACCGCTCGGCTTCGAACTTCAACTGCATCGACATGGTAGGCTCCGGTGGCATGTCCTGCGGCCCGTTCCAATACTTTCATTCCCACCGATGCATATGCTCCCGTGTCCCCGATGATGTCACTTTTGACAAAGGTGAAGCGGCCGTTGCTGTCACATCCCATTTCGATTTCCATCGTCAACGGATGGCGTTTGGGATGCATGCAGATCGATTCTTCACGGGTGAGAGCGACTCGCACCGGTTTTTTCATCAGAAAGGCTGCCAGGGATGCGTGCCCCTGAACCGCAAGATCCTCCTTACCGCCAAAGCCTCCGCCGTTGGGCATCAACTTCACACGAACCTTTTCCTGGGGAAGTCCCAGGATGCTGCTGATGCTCTTTCGATCCTCATAAACACCCTGACTCTGGGAATAGACTTCAACGCCATCCTCTGAAGGTGCCGCAAGACAACATTCCATTTCCATGAACGCATGTTCGATTCGCTGGGTGGAGTAGGTCCCCTTGGTGATGTGAGCACTTTTTTGGCGTGCGGCTTCGATATCTCCACGATGGATTTCCGCATTCGAAAGCAGGTTTCCTTTGGCATGAACCTGCGGGCTGCTGCTTTCCAGTGCTGCTTTGGGGTCGGTCACCGGAGTGAGCACCTCGTAATCGACATTGATTTTCTGAACCGCTTCCCTTGCATTTTTCTCGGTATCCGCGACGACAACTGCCAGCACATCGCCGATGTATCGAGTTTCCTCTCCGATTTCGATCATCAGCGGCCAGTCCTGAACAATCAACCCGGTATGCCTGGCACCGGGAATGTCTTCTGCCGTGAAGATCCTTTCCACGCCTGGATGAGCGCCTGCTTCGGAGAGGTCCATGGAAAGGACTTTGGCCCGGGGATGATCACTGAATTTGAGCGCCCCATAAAGCATCCCTTCCAATTCCACGTCAGCAACATAAGGAGCATGACCCGTTGCCAGTCGTCTTGAATCGTATTTGGGAAGGGAATCTCCCAATTTTCCAGTATAGGAAGGTAAACTCAGGGTTTTGCCCTGCTGGATTGCTTCGGCCGCATGAACGCACGAGTCAACAATCTTTTTGAATCCGGTACAACGGCAGAGGTTGCTGTTAAGGGCTTTGACAAAATCTTCCCGACTGGGTTGTTCCGGTTTTTCAAAAAGTGGCCAAACCTTCATCAAAATTCCCGGAGTACAAAATCCACATTGAAGCCCGCCTTTTTCCATGAAGGCATTGACCACGGTTTCACGTTTTTCAGCTGAAAGTCCTTCAGTGGTCACCACCTCCTTGCCTTCCACCCGTTTCATGGCCGAAATACAGGATTTGACTGCCTTGTTGTCGAGCAGAACCGTGCAACATCCGCAAACGCCTTCAGGCGAGCAGCCGTCTTTGGGGGAGATGATTTTCTCCGTATTGCGAAGGTAATCCATCAGGTTCAGGTTAGGATCCCCTTCATAATTCCGCTTTTCTCCATTTAAATAAAATTCCATTTCGGCCTTTGTTTCATGCCCATTTAAGGGCTAAATCGTGTTATGTTTCAATCTCCAGGATATGCATTCTTATTCATGTATGCTTGCCTGGGAAATGATTTTGAAAGTTGATTGAATGAAAAACTGTTAAATCCTTATTTTACTGCCGGGCTATCACACTGGCATAATTCACATGTCCCGACTCAAGGATACCCCAGCGTATTTTCTCCATGATTTCATAACGCGTCAGGTCCACAGACGTTTCTGCCTCACCTGAGACGGTTTTTTCGGGATCATCTGCAGAAAAACGGATATTGAAACCCGGACCACTGAACTGGACCTCGCCGTTCAGCAGGGTGCTTTCGTATTCATCCTGGCTGAAGCGCGCGAGCACGGTATCGCCGCCATTGTTTCTTTCGATGAAAAAACCATCATGGTTACTGAACTCACGGAAGGATTCCCGGCTTCCAAAAAACCGCGGTTTCAGCACGTAGGGTCCCCCGTCTTCGGGACAGAAAATATCACAGTTGCCGCATTCATTGCAGAAATCAGCGAAGTTGGCAATCTGGTGTTTCTTATCCAGCACCAGTTTTCCGCTTTCTTCAACCGACCAACTGCCGTCCTCAAAAGTGAGAGTTTTCACCGGAACTTGCTCCGGAGGAATGGAAAGCATGAAATTGGCATCATTCGGACAAACCGGGATGCATTTATCACAGGTCAGGCAATCGAATAATTCAAGCATGGAACCGACCTTGGTAGGCGGTTTGCTGTTTTTGACTAAAGCATAGCGTTGGTCCAGAGTTGCATTTTCAGCATAAGTTTGGGTATTGAGCAGCTTACATTGGGATAGCCAACGTCCATAGAGGTCCTCTCCTGCTGCTTCCAGTAAAGATGTTCCTTCTTCGAGGGCTTTTCTGCAGGAATCGATTTTGGAATCCTCCGCGTTTTTTCCACATTCCGAAAGAGCCTGCTCGGCATTGCCATAGGCTTTGATAATGTAATCAGGAATGGTATTCACACCGAGGCGGTCCATCCGTGAGTCCAGTTCACGAAAATAGGTGGTGGCCCGGCTGTATCCTCCTGCCTTCAGCAGATCACTGCAGCTTGTAATAGGAGTCAGGCCGATGGCAACCGCATCAGCAAAATTCTTACGGTCAATACCCGCCGAAAAAGAGATCGGGTAGTGGTCGCCAAAGCGGTCCCTGAAGCGGTCAACCAAATTGGTTGCCAGCACATGCAGGGGAGGTCCGGAAAGATACATTTCCTTTTCTGATTCCGGGAAAAAACTTCGGTGATTCTCCACGATCAGCGTGTTGCTGAACTTGACTCCGAAACCCAGCCCGAGCTGGTCCGCGGTGACTCCCAGGCGCTGTACAAAGCCTTGAGCCTGATCCCAGGAAGTGTCGGTTTGAAAGGCCTTACTCGGAACATTCACCGCTTCATAACCCATCACTCCCTGGAGTAACTCACGAACCCGTTCCTCACCGAGGAGGGTCGGGTTAAGCTTAATGATGCAGTTCAGGGAATGTTCATTGAGGAGGAAATCAATGATTCTCTCAATCTCATCGGGAGGACATCCATGAAAGGTACTCAAAGTGAGTGAGTTGGAAAGATTGGTAGGAAAATCAAGATCGCGGAACTGACTGAATCGATCCGGGATCTGCTTACGGTAATGCTCCACCACCGCCGAGGCATCCTTCATTCCGCGTATGTAATCCTGTACGCGTTCGGTCTGGATTCCCTTGAGATCATAACCGACGCTCATGTCGTAAATCACTTCCCCAAATCCCGGAGCCATTTTCAGCTTTCCTGAAGCTTTGAGGATCTCGATCAGCATCGCTCCCTTGATATATTCATGGAGGGATTGCTCCAACTTCAGTTCCTGGGACCATTCGACGTTGTATCCGATGGTTTCCATGTCGATGCATGGTCGTGGAATCTCCAACTCATCTAGAATCTGAACGGTCTTGAGTTCCAGGATTCTGCAGCCGCAAAGCCAGGAAAGCACAAGATTCTGGGCCATCTGGGTTTGGGGACCAGATGCCGGACCAAGCGGGGTTGGGGCCCGTTTGTCATGAAAGGGCACCGAATAATCCCGACCTTCCCGTCCTAGAAAAAAACTCTTGCTTGGCAGGTCAAAGATCGAGTCTGCAGATTCGAGTTCGCTGAACATCCGTTCAATCAGGGCTGCAAAGGGATAAGGTATCAGTTCTGCCATAAGATCATTTCAATCAGATAAATTATTTAATTTTCCACGAGTAAAGGAGCCTCCCATCATTGCATCCTTTGCCAGAGTTTTCGGGATTGTTCTGCTGCTTCCTGCTTTGCTGCCTCTTCGTCGATTCCTTGAAGATGGTGATTTTGCACACGCATTCTTCCTCCACTCATGACATCACATGGTTCGCCCAATCCAAAGAAAACATGTCCAAAGACATTATCGGAATGAACCTCGGTTCGAGGATGGTAATCATAAATTGCGAGATCTGCACGATAACCCGGCTCAACCCGACCTATACTGCGGCCGAAAACGGCAGAGGCAATACGGGGATTGTGATCAAACAAAATTGCCTGGTAATCAACCCCTGCATCACCTGCCGACATATGGGAACTGCGGATGAGCATTCCCTCTTTTGCTTCACGGATCATGTTGGACTGCATCCCGTCGGTTCCCAACCCGGGTTTCATCCTTTCCGCAGCTTGATTAGAAAGCATGCCGATACGGTTGTTGGCATTGGAAGTGGGATTGTGAACAAGATGAGCCTTATGCTTCTGAATCAACTCAGCATCGCTTTCCAGACTATGGACCCCGTGGATCAGCATCGCACTCTGGTTGATCAAACCAAAATGGTCGAGGCGCTCCACCACCGAAACATGTCCTCTGTTTCGGGCATCTTCTTCATCCGCACGATCTTCCGATAGATGAGTGTGAATGCCCCAGTTCGAGCGCTTTGAGTGGACTTCTGCCACTTTTTTCAAAGATTCCTCACTGAGGGTGAAAGAGGCATGGAGGCCCAGCAGGGCGGCAAGTTCCTGATCCTGAGAATGCTTTTCGGCTGCATCCAAATTTTCCTGGAGGCTTCTTTCAAACAATTCCTGTCCATTGCGGTCGGTCACTTCAAAGGCAAGGCCCGTGGCAATCCCGAGTTTCTTCCCGGTATCCCCAAGCAGACTCAAAGAACCTTCAATGAAGGAAGGACTGCAATGGTGATCAATGACGGTGGTGGTGCCGGCCTTGAGACTGTCAATCAATCCCGCTTCAAATGACGCTTGTGTCGCATCATGGTCCAGGGCAAGATCGAGTTTCCACCAGACTTCCTCCAGAATTTGGGTGAAATTAAGCGGGGTCTTGGCAGGAGGAGGCATACCCACTGCCAGGGCAGAATAGAGGTGATGATGGGCGTTGATGAGCCCAGGAAGAGCAAATTTTCCTCCACAGTCCAAGACTTCCTCAAACTCACCTTCAGGCTCGGTTGTCCCAACACTTATAAATTCGTCCCCATCAATCACAACAAAGGCATTTTCCAAAAAAGACGTTTCCGAGCAGGGACGGAGCAGATTCAGACCTTTGATCAGTTTCATTCAATACATTTCATTTACGGTCAATAGAGAAACCCTTTCATATCAAAGAGGTAGATCATAATCGAGCGGAACAGGGAGTTCAAATTTTATTTGCAAGGCCGTTTTTGTTCAGAGGACTCTTACAAAATCATGACTTTTCAAGGATCAGGAACTTGAGGACAAAAAGGAATGGATATCACCCGCAAGTTTTTTTGAAATCCCGGGGACATGGAGGAGGTCTTCGATGGAGGCTTTTTTCAGCGAGGTGAGGCTGCCGAACTGACGTAAAAGGAGTTTTCTCCGTTCAGAACCCACCCCTGGAATGTCTTCTAAAACCGAATGCAGGTTTTCACTGCGTTTCAATTGTCGTTGAAACTGGATCGCAAAGCGGTGTGATTCGTCACGGATGTTTTGCAGGAAATAAAGTTCCGGGGAATTGCGATGGGGCCGGATTTCATTTTTCATGTTCGGTTTGACGATGTATTCGAAATCTTTGAGCTTTGATCCTCCTCCAACCCGACGACGTTCGGAACGCCCTTTGGCCAAACCGATGAGATCGATGCGTTCCAGAGGAATTCCAAGGTCCACCAAAACCTGATGGGCAACATTCACCTGCCCTTTTCCACCATCAATGAGAATCAGGTTGGGAAGCGGCATTTCGCCGCTCAAAGTTCGTTTATAACGTCGGGTCAGGACTTCCTTCATCGAGGCAAAATCATCAGGGCCCTCAATGCTCTGGATTCGGTATTTTCGGTAGTCCTGCCGGGAAGCGTGATTCCGTTTCCAACTGACCATGGATGCCACGGTCTGATTCCCAGAAAGATGAGAAATGTCGAAAGCCTCTACATTCATGGGAAGATGCTTCAAGTGCAGGGCATTCTGGACTCGGCGAAGGACTTCCTCATCCTGAAGCGTTCTGGCACGCTGTTCACTGAGGTTCATTTTGGCGTTGTTGAATGCCATCTGCACCAGTTCCTTCTTCCTTCCACGATGCGGTCTTAGAACAGAGACCTTCCTTTCGGATTTTTCATTCAACACCTCTTCCAGTTCCTGCTGGTCCGAATATTCAAAAGGAAGGAGAATTTCCCGTGGCATCACGGCTTTATCGTTCATGTAAATGCGGTTAAGCACCTGCCCTAATAAATTATCATCGGTAACCTGCTCGCATTCTTCGTAGAAGAAAAAATCCGTTCCCAGCAGCCTGCCGTTTCGGATGAACAAAACCTGAATCCCTGCGCTGTTGGACTCGCGGAAAAGGTTGAATACATCCTGATCGTTGCCTTTTGCATCCAGAACCGTCTGTTTTTCAAAGATTCTTCCCAGTGCTCGGGCCTGATCCCGAAGCATCGCGGCCTTTTCAAACTCGAGTTTTGCCGATGCATCCTTCATCCGGCTTTTGATCTGTTCCAGCAGTTCATGATGCCTACCCCGCATGAACAATCGAACCTGCTGCACCGCTTCGTCATAATCTTCCACGGGAACCGTTCCTCTGCAGGGTCCCAAACAGCGCTTGAGTTGAAAATTAAGGCATGGACGGTAGGTTTTTTTCCCGTTTAAGTCCATTTTCGAAGTCCGAAGCTGAAAGTAACGGTAGACCATCCTCAAAACCTGCCGGGCTTCTTTGACCGAGGGAAAGGGACCGAAGTACTCCGCTTTGGGGTCATGTTTCTCACGTACCAGAAAAAGCCTCGGGTACAACTCATTCAAAGTAAGTTTGCAATAGGGATAGGATTTATCGTCCTTCAGATTAACATTGTAGCGGGGCAGGTGGGTCTTGATCAGCTGCTCTTCCAGGATCAGGGCTTCCGCTTCGGTATCGGTGATGATCAGAGAAACATCCCGAACCAGGGAAACCATGACCTGGATGCGAATGTTATGTGAGGCGGAAGTGTGGAAGTAGGAACGGACCCGGTTGCGAAGGGACTTGGCCTTGCCTACATAAAGCACATCTCCTCCGCTGTTACGGAAAAGATAAACCCCGGGACGATCCGGCAGGTGCTTCAGCTTGGATGTAAGCGGGGGGTCCTTTTCAAAAGCTTCTTGGGGCAATGGGGACTCGAGTTGATAAAACTCAATTCATCAGGAGGTCATCAATCGTTTCCTGGACTTTGACAGCAAATTTGTCCATTCCTCCGTAACGACCGATGTCCATCTTGAGGCTGTATTGCAAGACTACAGTGGGGGTACCGGTAAGCCCGTATTGCTGGGCTTTGAGTTCTCCTTCAGCCAGTAGTTGGTTGACCCAGGGGGCATCCTTTTCTTTCTGGAAGGCTTCGGATAGACCCAAAGAGCGGGCAAGATAATTAACAATTCCCTTGTCAAAAACATCCACTCCATGGGTGAATCTTGCCTTGAACAGTTCATCCTTGATCTGATCTCCTTTTCCTAACTTGCGGGCCACATAATACAAACGTAATGGTGCATCATCCTGACCACGGAAAACGATAGGAATGTCGATGAATTCCACACGGTCTTTCTGTTGCTTACGGAATTCAATGGAGGCCTCCCTCAAATTATTACAATGAGGACAGCCAAAATTCATAAATTCCTCAAAAACGACCTTTTCCACGGTGTGGGCTTTGGGAACTTTTCCCACCACCGCATAATGGCCCCGGATACGCTCGGCCGAATTCAGCGGAAGAGCAAGAATCAGCAACAGAAATATAATCAAATATCGGTACATGTATGGCTCCTTCGAGAGAGTTCAGAATCTTTTCCTGATTATCATAGCATTAACAGATCTAAGCAAAATCATTTTTGAGTGAATGGGTTGAAAAAGATTTTCAGTTCAGTTCAAAGTTTATAGCTCTTGGTACCCATGTCGCCCTGCAGATATTGAATAATGCTTATTGCAGTGATTGCTGCCGTTTCGGAGCGCATGATTCGGGGCCCAAGAATAATACTTTGAAATCCAGACATTTCCGCAATCCTCATTTCGTCTTGATGCCAACCTCCCTCAGGTCCTACCAACACCCTTTGCGGTTTCCCATGATCAGAGGATCCACAATCCGAAAATCCCTTGTTTTGATTTTCTATATTGCTTAGCATCCAGCCTTTTCCCTGAAGCGGTTTTTGTTCCAGTGCTTCTTCAAGAGAAAGAAATACTGTCAATTTTGGAAACAAAAAACGTCCGCTTTGCTTACAAGCCTCTCTGCAAATTCTTTCCCAACGTCGCAATGCATCTTGCTGCTTTGAAGCATGACGCATTCCCTGGGAAAAGTAACCCGGAAATAGAACGAATTTTGATACTCCCAACTCTGTCCCTTTTTGAAGAATCATTTCCAGAGCTTTTTCACGGGGCAGAGCCTGCCATAATTCAAGCTTGAGGGACGATTCAGGAGGAGGTTCCAATCGATTTTCAACAATGAAACTCAATCGGTTGCGTGCATTATCCAGGACTTTTGCTTCAAACCGTTGCGGCTGCTCATCCTGGACTTCGAAAATCTCACCTTCTCGAAGCCGTCTGGATTTGGAGGCATGAGCTGCCTCTGTACCTATCAGTTCCGCTTCTTGACCACACTCCAATCGGCCTTCATAGAGAAAATAAGGCATGAACCACTCGGGTGACCAGGACTGTTAAAATTGGATGGATGGAAACTGTGGCTCCATGTTTTGGTGATGGAGCCCGCTTCCAGAAAGGAAATCAAACGTACTTAAAGTGCAGTTTGTCGTTTTTGAGACTGATATTGACCTGGCCTCCATTCTGAAGTTTTCCAAACAAAACTTCGTCTGCCAGGACGGTCTCGATTTCCTGCTGAATGGTTCTTGCCATGGGACGTGCTCCGAACATCGGGTCGTATCCCTTCTTTGCCAACCAGGATCGTGCAGGGTCTGAAACTGATATCACCACTTTCTGGGGCTGGAGTTTGACTTCCAGGGCAACCAGAAGTTTATCCACCACCATCAACACCACTTTTTCAGGAAGCCCGGCAAACGGCACGATATTGTCCAGACGGTTGCGGAATTCAGGACTGAAGGTTTTTTCCAGGGCCTGTTTGGATGGAGATTTAGGCATCCCACTGCCGAATCCGATGACGGAAGACGTCATTTCCTTTGCACCAACATTGGAAGTCATGATCAACACCACGTTCCTGAAATCAGCTTCTCTTCCATTGTTATCGGTAAGAGTGGCATGGTCCATGACCTGGAGCAGGATGTTGAAGATATCTGGGTGGGCTTTTTCAATTTCATCCAGAAGGACGACACAATGGGGGTTCTTCCGCACCGCATCGGTCAGCAGTCCGCCCTGGTCGAAACCAACATATCCTGGAGGGGCTCCGATCAACCGGGAAACGGTATGCTTCTCCATGTATTCACTCATGTCAAAACGCTGGAAGTGAATTCCCATGATGAATGCCAGTTGCTTCGCAAGTTCCGTCTTTCCCACCCCGGTAGGACCGGTGAAAAGGAACGAGCCGATGGGCTGTTCCGGACCCCTCAATCCGGCACGGGAACGCTTGATCGCCTGAGTCAGAATCCGAATGGCGTCATCCTGACCAAAGACCTGGAGCTTCAGACGCTTTTCCAGATCTTTCAGCTGTTCCTTGTCATTGGAAGTCATCTTTTCGACTGGAATCCTGGTGATGCTGGCAATCACTCTTTCGATATCCTGGGGATTGACCGTTTTCCGCTTCGATCCCTGCTTCAAGCGCACCAATGATCCTGCCTCATCAATGATATCGATTGCCTTGTCTGGAAGGTAACGATCATTGACATACTTCGCTGAAAGTTCTGCAGCACTGACAAGCGCGGACCGTGTGTAGCGGAGGTGATGATGCTTTTCATAACGGGGTTTCAACCCGTTTAAAATTTGAATCGTGTCAGGCACCGAAGGTTCGGTAATGTCAATTTTCTGGAATCTTCGTGAAAGGGCACGGTCTTTTTCAAATACTTTTTTGTATTCATCATAGGTTGTGGAACCGATACAGCGAATATCACCCTTCGCAAGCGCAGGCTTGAGTAGGTTGGAGACATCCATTGATCCACCACTGGTCGCTCCGGCACCGATGATGGTGTGAATTTCATCGATGAAAAGAATAGATTTTGGTTTTTGCAGAAGAGCCTTGAGCACAGCCTTGATGCGTTGCTCGAAATCTCCCCGGAATTTGGTTCCCGCAAGGAGAGCACCTATATCAAGGGAAAAGATTTCGGCCCCTTCAAGCAAGTCCGGAGTTCTTCCTTCATGAATCATCAGGGCAAGACCCTCGGCAATGGCTGTTTTGCCCACTCCGGGATCTCCCACATAGATCGGATTATTCTTGCGCCTTCTGCATAAAATCTGGATGGTCCGCTGCAATTCGTTTTCACGTCCGATCAAAGGATCCAGCCTGTTTTCTTCTGCCTGTTTGCTCAGATTGTTGGTATAGAGTTTCAGGGGATCGTTTTCCGAACGATTCTGACGGGTTTCCTCTTCATCCCCGTTATCATAGTTCAGATTTTCATCTTCCTCTTCTTCCACCGCGACCTTGGCAATGCCATGAGAAATAAAATTCAAGAGATCAAGACGGGTAATACCTTCTTTCTGTAAAAAATAAGATGCATAGGACTGTGATTCACGATGTATGGCAACCAAAATGTCACCCACATCAGCGGATGCCTTACCGGAACTATTGACATGCATGATGGCTAAATGCAGAACCCTCTGAACCGCTCTGGTCTGTTGAGGGGAATTGTCTTCACCGACTGTCTCCTGTTGTGAAAAGAATTCTTCAAGATCCTGTTTGATACGGTCAACATTTCCACCGCAACTCTTGATGATGCGGATGCCGGTATCATGATGCAAAAGTGCATAGAGGATGTGTTCAACGCAAAGATATTCGTGGTGACGGTCCTTTGCTTCACTTTGTGCCGCCATCAGGCACATTTCGAGATCACGGGTAAACATCAGCTTCCTTAGGCTTCTTCCATTGATGCTTTTAAAGGATATTCATACTGGCTTGCCAAATCATGGACTGCGGCAACCTTGGTTTCTGCTACTTCATGAGTGAAAACTCCACAGACTCCAATACCGTTTTTGTGAACATGAAGCATGATGCGCATGGCGTCCGAAGGGCTTTTATTAAAAATTGATTCTAAAACGTAAACGACAAACTCCATGGTGGTATAATTGTCGTTGTGCAGTAAAACCTTGTATCCAGTTGGAGGTTTAAGTTTTTTCCGGGTCTTGGTAACGACCTGGTCGTGAGTATCTGTATCACTCATTTCAGGATTATTTCGACTCGAAACTGTTTGAAACTGTAATGAACCGGATTCAATAACCAAAGTTGGAAATATGCGAAACTCTAGCCAATACCCAATTCAAGTCAACCCAATTTTGTCTCTATTTCAATCCTGAATCACATCCTAACACAAAGTCGTGTCTCATTGTGAAGGTGTTGAAAAATTTTCAAAAGAGGTCTTTATTTCAAGCAGATAATCAACGCTTTCAGTTACGTGTACCAACCCCTGAACGGATTTCCTGTTTTTCGGGAGCATCCTCCAAATAAACACGGCTTCCGGGAGGCACATCATGAACCAGCCATACATTACCTCCGATGATGGAACCGGATCCGATGGTGACGTTCCCGAGGATGGTAGCTCCGGAGTAGATGATCACGTTGTCTTCGATTGTCGGATGGCGTTTCAATTCAGGGTCTGCCATTGATCTGGCAGGACTCAAGGCTCCTAAAGTGACCCCCTGGTAAATTCGGGTATCATTGCCAATCACTGCTGTCTCTCCAATCACCACCCCGGTTCCATGATCTATCATCAGTCCCTTGCCGATTTCCGCGCCAGGGTGAATATCGATTCCAGTTCTGGAATGGATGTATTCTGTCATGATCCTTGGAATCAAAGGGACTTTCTGTTTGTGAAGAAAATTTGCAATCCGGTAAACACTCACTGCAATCAGTCCCGGGTATGCAAGGACGATTTCCCGCCTGCTGACAGCGGCGGGATCTCCTTTTAGAATGGCTTCCACATCCTGGGCAAGGACTTCACGTAATGACGGCAGGTATTCCAAGAACGAAAAACTGATCTGCTCAACCTCTTCACCAAACTCCTGGTTTTCACGGCAGTTCTCACCTTCCTGTGAAAATTTCCAGCACAGTACCTGTTCCGTGTACAGTTCGAGACGCTCGAGGATGGAGACGAGTTTTTGTCCAGCAAGATACGGAAGGTTCAGGTGGTCAAAGGATTCCTGACGGATCAGGCCCGGGTAAAGCACCACCAGAATGTCATCAACCAGTTTAATGATGCTGTCCTTGGCAGGAAGGCCAACGGAACCAATCAGCTCGATCTCAGAATATTCTCGATACGAATCGAGCAATTTACCCAGAACCTGATTCAGTTTTTCCTGACGTGATTCATTCATGTATGAATATGGGGAAATTCCAGAAATCTGTTATTCGAATTCTGCTGTTGCTATAATACTCGGTTCATTCATTCCAATACAGATATGAAGAAGTATCAAAAGGAATTTACAGAATTTTTGATTGACGAACGGGCCTTGCAATTCGGTCGATTCGAACTCAAAAGCGGAAGAATATCACCTTATTTCTTCAATACTTCCGCTTTCAATTCGGGGAATACTGTGGAAAAACTGGGGTATTTTTATGCCGAAGCGATCCTTCGACATCTGCCTCAGTGCACGAGTGTTTTCGGCCCGGCTTACAAAGGCATCCCGCTCTGCCTGAGCAGTGCGATCGCTTTAACCCATCTGAGTAAAAAGGATATCGGATATTTTTTTGACCGCAAAGAGAAAAAGGCTCATGGAGACCAGGGTCTGCTGGTTGGAAAAATCCCTCTTAAAACAGAAGTCATCGCACTCGTGGATGATGTAATCACCGACGGTCAAACCAAGATCGAGGCTATTGAAAAACTGAAAAATTGGTTTGGGCTCAGGGTCAGCGCAGTTTTTGTCGCCTTTGACCGTTTGGAAAAAAATGATGAAGGAATACAGGCCAGTCAGGCATTTTCAGAAAAAACCGGGATTCCTGTCCATGCAATCATCACCATTTATGATGTATTAAGTTTGCTCAAAGAGGAGAGTTTTAAAGACATTGAACAAGTGCCTGAATCATCTGTGGAAGAAATCGAATCGTATCTGAAAGTCTACAGTAATTAAAATTCAGCTTAATGGAGACCATTGCAGAAAATTCAGATTTCTGAGCGAAGCTTGAAACGGGGTAAAGTCTCCTGGGAACAGAGCCAGGAAGACCTTGCCCAAGCCAAAGCCAATGTGAAAACGAAGCCCGAGATAAGTTGCCTGATGAGCGTTCAAGCCTCGATCAACGCCATCAGTTCAATTTTGGAAGCCAACGGACATTTCCAGTTACCCGCTTTTTCCTGTGTCGAAATGTTGGATCTTGCCCTTCAGTATCATGAAGATTTGGAAAAGATCCGTTCTCAATGTTATGTGCTAGACAGTTCGCTTGAACGTGACGTGATGGGCAATGCCCAACAGAAAAACCTGAAATTCACAACTCCTTACGCACGAACATGTCATCAAGCAGGGCAAACAGTGCTTAAGTCAGTCAAAAATTACTGGAAATCAGGACCCAAAATATCTGAAAAATCCTGATTTTCGAGTCATGCTTTCAAGAATTGAAGCAAATTTACGTTCTTTCAAACCTGCCATCAATGAACTTCCAGAACGCCGTGCTTCAGTTCTGATCCCCTTGCTCGAACGAGAAGGCCAAACACTGCTTTTACTGACGAAACGTTCAGAAAAGCTACGTTCCCATTCCGGTCAGGTTTCCTTTCCCGGCGGCAAACAAGATGAACAAGGCCAATCCTCTTTGGATACTGCTCTCAGAGAAGCCAGAGAGGAAATTGGCCTCGAATCAAAAAGTGTGAGAATCCTCGGTTGCCTGGACCAAATCATTTCCCTTCACTTCTATCTGGTTACTCCCTATGTCGGTCTGATCCCTTCAGATTTTGAAGCCAAAGTTGATTCCGTTGAAACTGAATCTGTTTTCGAAGTTCCCTTGGAGTTTTTTTTGGATTCCGAACATCACTGGTCGGAGGTATTGAATCACAGGAAATATCCTGTGATTTCCCACCATTTCAAATTTCAGCATTACGATATATGGGGCTTGACCGCCAAATTGATCCTGCGGCTTCTGGAGGTAGGATTACGACATCAGCCTGATTATCCCATTCATCATCCCCAAGCCCCACCGTGGATGGAAATGGCTCAGCATTTTGACGGAACGGAGGAATCCCTTTCTTCTAAAATCAAACAATCAATTAATAGATAGATCAGGAAAAAGACAAAGATCCTGTTTCAAACTTCCTCTTTGTTGACAGTTTCATAAGACCAGAACAAGGGAAAGCCTGGATCAAACACGGTGACTTGATCATTTCTGCTTGTAGAAAGATGGTCCGTGAACCGACACAAAGCCTTCTAACTTATCCAATGCATTCTCATCCTCAAAGACATGCGCAAGGCAGCTTAAGGTGTTAACCGAGGTGTATATGCCCGCGCAACCGCATGCATTTTCCTTCGCTCCGTCGAGGTGCGGTGCCGAATCAGTACCGAGGAAGAACTTTTCGTTTCCTGAACAAACTGCTGAACGAAGAGCCATTCGATGGGTTTCACGTTTTGCCACTGGCAGGCAGTAATAATGTGGCCTTATACCTCCGGCAAGGTAAGCGTTGCGATTAATGATCAGATGGTGGGTTGTGACGGTTGCAGCGATATTCGGACCACCTTGGATGACATAATCCACGGCATCTTTGGTGGTGATGTGCTCCATGACGATCCGCAGTTCAGGAATGCGTTTTCTGAGGGGGTCAAGAACCCTTTCGATGAAAACTGCTTCTCGGTCAAAGATATCAATTTCCGGATCCGTGACCTCTCCATGGATAAGCAACGGAATATCAACCTCAGCCATGAATTCCAGGATTGAATAAACGTTCCCAAATTCTTTGACACCGTTCTCTGAGTTGGTGGTTGCACCTGCGGGATAGAGTTTGAGCGCTGTAACCACTCCGAGATCAACCCCCTGCTTGATGTCTGAAGTCTTGGTTGCTTCCGTCAGATAAAGGGTCATCAACGGTTGAAAGGACATCCCAGGGGGAATGACCTGATTTATGCGGTCTTTGTAGGCGATTGCATCATCCGTTGTGACAACCGGCGGCACCAGATTTGGCATGATGATGGCGCGCTCGAAATTAGCTGCTGAATGCTGGATAACAGAAGCAAGCATTTCCCCGTCCCGAAGATGGAGATGCCAGTCATCAGGCTTTCTAATGATGAACTCTTTTTCGCTCATTTCTTATGACAATTCAGATTTGTAGGATGATGGCTGTTCAGGTTATTGGATCTAAGATTTCCTTCAATCACAAAACTCGGTGATTCTACACTCAACTTTGAAATACACTTGGTCAAACCTAAAGGCTTAATATAACTGCCTTGTCATATTCTCTTATTCTTTAAGGTGAGTCGCAAAGCTGCCTGAAATTCCATTCAAATCCATTCACCCAATTGAAAGAGGGGCAGGTAAAGGGCGAGTAAAAATACCAGTACCATCCCGGCCAGGAACACCATCATTAAGGGTTCAATCATCGCGTTCAGCTTTGCCGTATTTCGGGTAATGGATTCTTCATAGTATTGAACGTTTTTCTCGAATCCAGTTCCTAAATCATCAACACTTTGAACCATACTCAATTGCTTGAGAACCGGTTCAGGAAATCCTGAATGGCGGTTGAAAGCTTCCGAAACCGAAACACCGGAAGTTATGTCTTTCCTGACCTTTTTCAGTTTTTTTTGCTGACTTCCGGAAAACAAATGTTCTGCCTGAACCAGGGCATCATTCAACAAAACACCTGATTTCAACTGCAGTTCCATCGATCGGGAATAAAGCAGCATCCTGGACAGGAAATCCAGTTGACCAAAACCCGGAATCCAGGATCTGATTTTTTCCCAGCCAAGATTCCTGAAAAGAAAAATCAAACCGGTTCCTGTTAACAACATTGCTGAAAGCCAGATCAGGGGTTGTTCCAGTAAGGAATCACTGAGCTTCACCAGCATCCTTGTGAGCCAGAAAAGTTCTGGTCCAAGACGATGGTAGAGGCTTTTGAACATTGGAATCACAAAGAGCAGCAAACCTGAGCCCAGCACCAGAAAAAATAACCCTAAGATGATCGGATAATGGATCAACTTGATCTGCTCATTTCTCAACTGAAGTTCACTTTCGTAAAACTTAAGAAGGTGCCCCAAACCTTCCTTGAGTTTTCCGGAACTTTCGAACACACCCAGCATCCTTCCGACCATTTCTGGTAATGCAGTTTGCGAAAGCCAGGCCTGGCTGAAGGAGTGACCCTGTTGCAAATCCTGGCGGATTTTACAAAGTGCATAAGCCAGGGGAGGATCACTGGTTTCAGAGACAATGAGTTGTAGTGAGCGATTCAGGGGGAAACCGCTTTTTTGAAGACGTTCCAACTGAATCAGGATGGAAACCAGTTGTGTCAGCGGAACCGGAGATTTGAGACGATAGGGAGAAATTTCATGCAGCCGGGAACGGAAAATTCCTTTCTTCCTTAATTTTTTGATGGCATCAATACGTTTAGGAACCTTGAACGCACCTGATACCCTGGACCCCTGAAAGTCCAGTCCATGCCAGAAATAATAAGCCATTGATTAAACCACGAAGCATAATCATTCTGCTCCCAATTTTCTGGAAGGTCCATCAATGATTTTGATTCAAATTTCAAATCACTTGAATGGCTGATCAACGTTTTGAACGCTCTTCCCTACTGGATGATTTTTTCCGCCAGATCAGTTGCAGAGGGGTTCCTTCAAAACCAAAATAATGCCGTAATTGATTCGTCACATAGCGTTCATAGGAAAAATTGGTTTTTTCAGGATGATTGGTCATGAATACAAAGGAAGGTGGCGCCACACTGACCTGATTGGAATAATAGATTTTGGTGGGACGACCTGATTTGGCAGGAGGGGGATGGCGTTGGGAAATGAGTTGCATCACCGAGTTTAAATCGGAAGTCTTGATGCGCCGATGATATTGGGCATGAACTTTTTGGATCAAACGAAAAATCCGATCCATTCGATCCCCCTTGAGAGCACTCACGGTGACAAGGGGAGCAAAGTCGATGAAATTCAATTTTTCAAATACAAGACGTTCTGCTTTTTTTTGACTGAGTTGGCGAGGGTCCACCAGATCCCATTTGCTTAGTACCACAACCAGTGCACGTGCACGGTCCATTACAT
>LNZD02000009.1:0-39246 GCA_001469005.2 SAR324 cluster bacterium lautmerah10 | reverse complement strand
GTACCACAACCAGTGCACGTGCACGGTCCATTACATAACCCGCAATCCGCATCACCTGCTCCGTCACCATTTCGCTTGAATCTAACACCAACAAAGCTACATCTGCACGCTCGATAGCTTTGAGCGCTGCGACGACACTGTAGGTCTCGACTTTCTGACTGACCCTTCCTTTGCGGCGTATGCCAGCAGTATCGACCAAGAGAAAATGCTGATTCCGGAAACTGCAGAGACTGTCGACAGGATCCCGGGTCGTTCCCGGAACCGAATCAACGATCATCCGCTTTTCTCCGAGCAGGGCATTCACGAGTGATGATTTTCCCGCATTCGGCTTGCCGACTACCGCAACCTTGATAAGTTCCTCATCTGCTTGATTGGGTTTTTCCTCATTCAGATTGACAAGCTGGCTTGCGGCATCAAGCAGTTCCCCGATTCCCCGTCCGTGTTCTGCAGAAATGGGAAATACCTGTTCGGTACCAAGGTGGTAGAAATCGACACTCTGATCGTCGATTTGCGGAACGTCGGCTTTGTTTGCAGCTACCAGGATTGGTTTACCGGAACGGGAGAGGGACTGGAAGATTTCAACATCCGCCGGAATCCAGCCTTCACGGGCATCGACCACCAAAACTGCAAGATCTGCTTCCTCGACTGCCATTTGGGACTGCAGTCGCATCTGCTGAAGCAACGATGTTTCGGCATCGGGTTCGAAACCCCCGGTATCAATGACGATGAAGGAATAGCCCTTGTAATGGCTGTGCCCAACGTGACGGTCCCTCGTCACTCCTGGGAAGGATTCAACAATGGCGGAACGTTTTCCGACCAATCGATTGAAAAGCGTGGATTTGCCCACGTTCGGTCGCCCAACCAGGGCCACGGCGGCGTGGGCCATGAATTTTACTCAGATGTCGAGGTTTTTTACCCGAAGTGCGTTTTCTTCGATGAAGTTCCGGCGCGGCTCCACATGGTCTCCCATCAGCACGGTAAACATTCCGTCTGATTCCACCAAGTCTTCGATGGTCACCTGTTTCAGGGTTCGCGTTTCAGGATCCAATGTCGTTTCCCAAAGTTGATCCGGGTTCATTTCACCGAGTCCCTTGTAACGCTGCAGATAGATCCCATTCTTCCCGTAATTGGTAACATATTCCTGAACTTCGTACCATGATTTGCAGGTATGACTGATGTCCTTGTCGGGTTCTTCAAGATGCCAACTTCCCTGATCTCCTAAAATCTGGATCAGGTTTCGATGAACCTGCAAAAGCATTGCTGAACCAAGGGCTGGAGTTTTTCAAGGATGTGTTCGGCTCCGGCATGTTCCAATTCAACCTCATGCTGAACCATCAATTGAATGAGACGGTAAAGCTGTAGATTGGAACTCATCCGATCAAATAGATCGCGATATTTTTTGATATCCATGACGGTTCCGAAAAGTTCGTCCTCTACCAGTTCCCGGATCGTACCGTTGAGTTTAAGCTTTTTACTTCCCATCCGGATCAAGGTTTCAGACATTTCCTTATCGTCCCGGAGATAATGCTCCTCTCGCCCTTTCTTGATTTTATATAGCGGAGGCTGTGCAATGTAGAGATATCCGTTTTCGATGATTTCAGGCATCTGCCGATAAAAGAAGGTAAGGATCAACGTCAGAATATGACTTCCGTCAACATCGGCATCAGTCATAACAATGATCTTGTGATATCGAGTTTTGGTGATGTCAAAATCTTCCCTGCCGATTCCTGTTCCCAGTGCAGTGATCAGGGTTCTGATTTCATCATTGGAAAGCATTTTGTCAAACCGAGCTTTTTCCACATTCAGGATCTTCCCCTTTAGCGGAAGAATCGCCTGATTTTTTCGGTCACGCCCCTGTTTAGCAGAGCCTCCCGCAGAGTCACCCTCCACCAGGAATATTTCACTCAATGCGGGATCAGATTCCTGACAATCGGCCAGTTTTCCAGGAAGAGAGCTTATCTCCAGAACGTTTTTACGTCGGGTTAGTTCCCTTGCTTTCCTCGCCGCAATGCGTGCTCTCTGAGCATCAAGTGATTTTGCAACAATCTTTTTGGCAACCGCAGGGTTTTCTTCCAGAAAATTATTGAGGTGTTCATTCACCAGGCTTTCGACTTTGCCTTTCACCTCAACGTTGGTCAGTTTGATTTTTTTCTGCGATTCGAATTGGGGATCAATGACCCTGACACTGATAACCGCAGCCATCCCTTCCCGAACATCTTCACCGGTGAGGTTTTCATCGTTATCGTTCGAGATTTTATTGGTGACCATATAATTATTCAAAGTTCGGGTCAGGGCGCCTTTGAATCCCGTCAGGTGACTTCCACCCTCCGCGGTATTGATATTATTCACAAAAGAGTAGATTCGCTCGTTGTAGGTATCGTTGTACTGGAAGGCAACTTCCATTTCGATCCCCTCAGATTCTCCCTGAAAACTGACAGGATGTTCATGGAGAACTGTTTTATTCTGGTTCAGATGTTCAATGAAGGTTGCCAATCCCCCCTCATAGTGGAATTCCTGTGTTTTATCGGTGCGATCATCATGGAGAATGATTTTCAGTCCATGATTCAGGAATGCCAGTTCTCTTAGTCGTTGGGAGAGAATTTCAAAGTGGAAATCAATTTCGTCGAAGATGGTGGTGTCGGCCCAGAAAATGGTCCGTGTACCGGTATTTTGGCTTGGATTTAGCTGTTTTAAATCACCATCCGGTTTTCCTTCCTGATAGTTTTGCTGCCATTTGAAACCATCTCTTTCAACCTCGACGATACATCGGGATGAGAGGGCATTCACGACAGAAGCACCGACACCGTTCAATCCTCCGGAGACTTTGTAATTTGAGGAATCGAATTTACCTCCCGCATGGAGTCGAGTCATGATCAACTCCAGCGCGGAAACCCCCTCATCTTCATGGGTTCCAACAGGAATACCACGTCCATTGTCTTCCACAGTGATGCTGTTGTCCTTACCAATGCTGACGCGGACTTCATTGCAATAGCCGGCAAGGGCTTCGTCGACACTGTTATCAACAATTTCAAAAACAAGATGATGCAACGCGGCACTGTCGACACCTCCAATGTACATGCCTGGACGAAGCCTTACTGCTTCGAGTCCTTCCAGCACCGTAATATTAGATTCGTCGTAACCGCCGTTTAACTGTTCTGGGGAATTTTCCATTTAAGCTCCTGCTTAAGACGCAACTTCCTGCTGCTAAAGCCCCAGGTGGGTTCCTGAGGGGATGAGCAAAACAGTCTAAAGTGATCGGTTTAGACCGTTGTTCCTTGAGAAATCTGCAGAGTATTGCCGGGTTTAACGTATTCCGGAGGAACTGTCGATGTGATGAAAACCTGATTTTTAAGTTGACTGAAAAAATCCATGATGTGACTTTTCATCGATGGGTCCAACTCTGAAAAAAGGTCATCAAAAATCAATACCGGATAAATCTTAAACGACTGAAACAATAGCTGATTCAGCGCCATTTTTAAAGCCAAATTTGTGATTCTGAACTCTCCTTGCGAGAAAAATTCCCGGTCCGGTCTATGGTCCAGCATCAACCGGAAATCATCACGGTGAGGGCCCATCAGAGAATGCCCCGCACGCATTTCTTTTTCAGCAGCAGATTCCAAGACCTGAAAGATCCCTTCCTCGGTTTCTTCGGGGATCGAAATAGACGGTTGAAATTCTAATTGAAGACATTCTGTTCTTCCTGAAATCGCCTGAAACAGCTCTGCCAAATGGAGATTCAGAGATTCGATGAATGATCTCCTTTTTTCCGACATGATTGACGCATGCCTGGCGAGCATTTGATTCCATAGCGGAAGTTTTTCCCTTTGCTGTTGTTTGAGAACAGCATTTTTCTGCGACAAAGCCTTGGCATAATCCTGAAGAATCCTGAAATAGGATGGTTCCAGAATGGCCTGCATCCGGTTGAAAAATCTGCGGCGTTCCTGAGGACTTCCGCGGAACAGGACCACTTCTTCTGGAGTGAATGTCAGCGCAAGGAAGGAGAGAATATAATCGGAAACCTTATTGTATGCTGAATGATCCAGACGAACCTGTCTTCCACGTGAAGTTATCTGAATCCTAATCTGATGCAAGACATCACTTCGTTTCAACTCTGCCTGAATCAGAGCTTGTGGATGGCCGCTTTGAAGGAGGTGGTGATTCTTCCGTGTGCGGAAGGATTCCAGGTTACAGATGTAGTAGATGGCTTCAACCAGATTGGTTTTGCCCTGACCGTTTTTTCCGAAGATCCAGTTTGTTTCTGGAGAAAATTCCGTTTGGAGGTGGGTATAATTTCGAAAGTGCCTTAAATCCAGGGATTGGATTACCATTCAGTGCGTAACGGCATCAGCACCGAAAGGAAGATATCATTATTGGGATCACGAATCACCGAGGGACTCATCGGGGATTTGAATTCCATCAGAATTTCATCAGATTTCATGACATTCAACACATCGAGCAGATAACGGGTGTTGAATCCAATTTCAAAGGGCTCCCCATCATAATTGACCTCAAACTCATCACTTGCTTCACCGAATTCGGTTTTCTCACTTTCCAATTTGAGCAGACCTGACTGAAGGTTCAGTTTTACCGGTCTGAGTTTGTCGGTACTGATAGCGGAAACAATTCTCAGGGAATGAATAAGATTTTCCCGATGGATGGTGGATTTCCGCTCATTGTCTTTGGGAATGATCGGATCACAATTTGGAAACTTACCTTCGATCAGTCTGGTTTTGAAATGAATCCTGTTACCGGAGAATTGGGCAACCCTTTCATCAAAAGTGATATCCACAATTTCTCCCATCAACTCGCAGACTTTCCGAATTTCCATCAACGCTTTTCGGGGAAGAATAATCTCAGGTACCTCTCCGAAATTCATTTCTTCCACAGGCTGGATCACCTGGGCCAAACGATGTCCATCCGTAGCCTGCCAGCGGGTCTTCTGCTCATCAGTGATGCTCAGTGCCACTCCCATTAAATTTCTTCTCGCTTCGTTCGTTTGAGAAGCAAAAAGAGTCATATCAATGCATTGGGCGAGGTCCACCGTGGAAATTTTCAGATTTTGTTTCAGTTCTTCAATATTCGGCTGGGGATAAAGACCGACCTCAACCGATGGAAGACGCAATTCTGAAGCACCACAAGAAATATGAACCCACAACTGTTCTGTTGAAAGAATTCTGGTCTCTTTAGCCTGAAATTCTCGGGCGATATCAAAAACCCTTTTTGCATTGATGCAAATGCTTCCGGAAGTTGTGATCTCTGCTGGTATGCGCTCGATGATCGAGAGTTCATAATCAGTTGCAGAGAATTCAACCATCCCCTGTCCTCCCTCATTCTCAAGGGTTTTGATCATGAAATTGGAGAGTATGGGCTTTGAATAACTCTTATCAATCACCGAAATGACATTCTGAAGTGTGCTGATAAGTATTTCTGTATTAATCAGAATATCCATTTATTTTATAATCGTATTAGCAGTAGGATTGTCGATTATTTCGAAAACCAGAATAAGATACTGATCTCATTAAAGATATTTTGAAATCCAAAATGTCGATTTTGATCATAAATTTGACCCGAACATGTACGCTATCAAAATCATCGGAAAAACCCAATGAGAAATCTACAATCCTGTCGAAAGATTGTTGATTGTGTATCGACAGTTGTCGAAAACCCAAAAATTCATTTTCTCAACGGATTTAAAAAAATAATGAGGTAAGAACATAATTTTCGAAAAAATGCACCCTCCCTTTACCCTCTGAGATCCCAGTTTGTCTGATAACCTTCTCATTCAACATCAAATATTCAAACTCAAACTTTGCAGGTTTCGAATTCTTTTCTTTCACAGATAAGGAATCATACTTTGAGTTATGGAAGAAGGTCTGTTCCATCAATATCCTGGCATCATGGAAATGAAGGTAGGTCCGTGTATAGGGGAAAAAAGCCTTAAATATTGACTCCTTCGCGGAAAAAATAATTTTGAGGTTCTGTTCCAAACAATCTTCCCCGCATTCTTGAAGCCATTTTTGTTCTTCAGGAATACAGACATGTCTTGAAATCCTGGAGTCAACTTGCCTTTCCAAATCCTCAAGATCGATTCCGATTCCTGAAACGTCTGAAGTTTTTCCTGCAGCAGCTGCGGCCCAGTTTCCACTATGAGTGATTGCTCCGGAAATTCCTTCAGGCCACAAAGGTTCCCGAGTTTGCGGGTCCCGCAAGACAGGCTGTCCTCGGGCTCCAAGTTTGGAAAGTACTTCTCCGGCACAGATTCTTCCGGACCGGTAGTGTTCTTTCCTGGAAACGGAACTTAGCTGGCTGAAGTAGTTTTCTTCAGCCGGATGCAGTTTCTGATTTGATGTGGAATGAATCGGGAGGAGGCAGAAAGAGATATGATCCGGAAACGGATTGGGAAGCATTAGAAAGCAAGTTGAATCCCGATCGTACTCATTCCGCCGCTGTAATTGACTTTTTTGAAATCGATTCCTGAAATGCCGCTGATGTCCAAACTTCTTCCCTTATCCCTTTGAACTGCTGCTGCTGAAAAGGCGTGATACCCGATATGAAATTCAATGATATTCCAGAATGGAAGACCAACATGAATGAAACCTTCTGCAACAGGGATCGATTGTTCTTTGATGGAATCCGGAGAAGTTCCCTGATGAACATTGTTTTTCAGATAGGTTAGCGTCGTTTGGGATTTGAAAGTTCCATAACCAAACCCCAGAGACATTGAGACTACAGGAAATGGTACGTTGTAGAACACATTGATGGTGGAAAGTTTGTTCTTTGTTTCCATCGAAATCTGCGTGCTCGCGTCGGTACTCTGTTGTTCTTCCAATTCTTCAAAGGCAAGTGTGGAAAAACCAATGTTTGGAACCAGCGGAATCGGGTGTGTGATACCAACCGAACCCCCGATAACCCCTTTCTTGGCCGCACTGTAACCGATGGCCGTATCGAGGCTGATGCCGAAAAATTGTGCCTTTACAGATTGGGCTGGACCGAGTCCTAGAATCAGACCGGCCAGTAAAGCTAAGAAAGTTTTTTGCAGGGTGTTGTTTAGAGACATGGTTAGAACCCGATGCTGATTCCTGCTCCAAGCACATTACCTCCCGTTTTGTATTCTTCTGAACCGTTTTTCGACTTAACGGAAGAGTTGACGATGCGATAGCTTAGATGTGCGTCCATGATTCCAAGAATTGGAATTCCAAGGCTGCTATAGATTTGGGTGGCGGTACCGACGTCATATGAAGATGAGCAGGTTGAACACTTTAATTCGGACTGACCTGCACCCAGGCCAACGGTCAGATTGATCACCGGAATCGGCAGCAGATAAAAAATATCATACATCGTAGTACCGATTTTTGTGTCCGAGTCTTTGATTTTCGTCTCATAATTTTCGAGTCCGACTCCAACCAGGATGGGGAATTTAACATGAAAGAAAAATCCGCTCACTCCATCCGAGTCTAAATTTTCGTCCTTAATGTCATGACTGAGGGGAATACCAGCACTCACGGAAAATAGTTCTGCTTTGAGTGGACTTCCAAATAACAGCATGAATCCCAAAATTAGAGGAAGCAGAATTGAAATGAGTTTCGATTTCATCATTTTTTTTCAGGAATCTTCTTTTTCCGAAGAAGAAGTTGTTTTCCAATCATCAAACTGACCCAAAGGCCGGATGAATGTAAATTCAAAGGGTTCTTCCACCAGCGTTTCCCAGGCATCTCCGGTGCTCCCTGAAGATAGGGTGAAGGGAAGAGCCACGATAAAAAAAGCTGTGGAAACCACGCTCAAACCCAAGCTCAAGATTCTGACTGGAACATCAATCATCATTGCTCCACTGCTTGGGCGTTCCGGTTCCTGAGCATGAACCTGAACAGTGATGAATGCAAAAATTAGGCTAATCACTAAAAACCTGCGGGTCGGTATAAGTATATTGTTTCTGAAATTTTTCATGAGAACCAGGCCTTCATATTTCTATTTCACAAAGGACCGGGGCATGATCCGATGGTTTTTCTTCTCCCCGGACCATGGAGTCGATACTGCAGTTTGTAATTTGTTTCAGCAGGGATGAGGAGGCCAGGATATGGTCGATCCTCATTCCTTCCCCCCGTTCGTACCCGCGAGTGCGGAAATCCCACCAGGTGAACTGATGTTCCCGTGAATCGAAACGGCGAAAAATGTCGTGAAACTGGAGATGCTCTGGTTTTGAGGAGTCCTGATTAAGGAAGGCATTCATTTTTTCATGTTCACTCGGATGATAACTGACATGTCCGAACATGGCTTCCGGGTCATTCACATCTCCAGGGTCCAGCGCCACATTGAAGTCTCCAACCATGATGATTGGTAGATCGGAATAGGATTCCGAAGAAATTTCCTGATGAAGCTGTTGCAAAAATTCGAGTTTGTAGGGGAATTTCTCAGATTCCGTGTTTTGTCCCTGGGGAACATAGACATTAATGATCCGGATGCCTTTCCAGATTCCTGAAATCAGACGAGCGTTCTCTGAATCATACTGATTAATAAAACCTTTTCGGATGTCGGTTAGGGGTTGCCTAGAAAGAATGGCAACTCCATTGTAGGTTTTCTGACCATACCAGTATGATTTATAACCAGCCTGTTCCAATTCCCAAGAGGGGAATAGCTGATCCTCCACCTTGGTTTCCTGCAGGCATAAAACTTCAGGCTGATGTTTTTCCAGCCACTGAAGCAGAACGTTCATTCTGGAGCGGATCGAATTAACATTCCAGGTTACCAATTTTTTGGAAGAAACCCCTTTTTCAGGCTCTTTGAGTATCAGTACATCCTCCGGCAGGAGGCAGGCACTATGTTCATAGCCGATCGTCTCGGCGTCTTCTAGAACTCCTCCCCAGGTTCGCTTCACGGACAATTCACCACTACTCCAGCTATGGTAGATTTTTTCCGCTAAATTTTGAAATGACCCCTCATAGGTTCTTCTCAATTCATGGATGCTGATGCCTTCTTGTTGAAATAACTTCAGCTGATCTTGGCCCAGTGATTCTGAAAAACCAGATGAATTCGTTGAGGCAGTCAATTTGTGTCGTTGGAAACTTGGATAATCAGAAATTGAATCAGCTTGTTCTGAAGACAACCGATGGTATAGTGACCATTCATTATCTATCAAAACTGCCATCACAAAGCGAGTTCTTTGTTCGATCTTAGGTTCCATAAAAATGGGGGAAGAAAAAAATCTTTCTGAAACGGATCTGATTTCCAGGGAAAGCGGAGCACAGTTCGAATCCCTTCCGGAAATGACCCTAACCACGCGTCTGATCTTGGGGGAATGTCAGATGGAAATTGCAGAAATTCTAAAACTCGGACAGGGGTCAGTATTGGAACTGGACTCGATGACAGGCCAGCCTTTGGAACTTTGGGTCAATGACCAGTTCATTGCAAAAGTTCATCCGGTCATCAGCAACGATAAAGTCGGGGCACAGATCCAGGAAATAGCATCCAAAGAACAGCGAATGCGGGAGATCACGATTCAAAAGGATGAGTGAATTCCTTTTGGAAAAAGGAAATCCATGAATCTGCTCCTGATTCAGCTTCGCAGGATTGGGGACGTGATGATGACAACACCTGCCGTGAGGGCACTGAGAAAAGCATTCCCTGAAGCAAGCATTAGTTTTCTAACAGAATCACCTTCCGACCAGGTTTATAAAAACAACCCCCACCTGGATCACCTTCTTCTTTATCCCAAAAATAATTCAATTCTGGATCGTCTAAAATTCTACCGCAGGATTCGCAGTCAGAATTATGACTGTGTCATCGATTTTCAGGGAAATCCAAGAACAGCTTTGCTGAGTCGAATTTCCGGTTCGGGATATCGAATTGGATTCGATTTCAAGGGGAGAAGCTGGTGTTACCATCGGGCCATCGGTCTACCAACGGATTCTACATATTCTGCACAACACAAAATGAATCTGCTGGAGCCGCTTGGGGTTGAAAGTACTGACCTGGAACTGGAGATGGAATCTTCTACTGAAGATCAAGCCTATGCCGAGAAACTTTTGAAATCCGTTGGTTCACAAGCGGGAAAACTCCAGGTTTCAGTGTCTCCTGTCTCTCGTCAGCCTTACAAGGTTTGGCCGGCCCAGCATTTTGCCAAGTTGTCCGACTGGCTGATAGAATCTCAGGGTGCTCAATTGTACTTCCTCTACGGTCCGGGCGAGGAGCATTTCATTGAGTCTGTGAAAAAAGAAATGAACAATGATCCTATGCCTGACGTGGGAATTCCTGACCTGCTCCAGACTCGGGCTTTACTCGGAAAAATGGACATTCATCTTGGGAATGATAATGGTTTGAGGCACCTGGCGATTGCGGCAGGAATTCCAACCCTGGGAATTTTTGGCAAGCCTTCCGCAGTGAGCTGGACCCCTCCTGGACCAACCCAGCATCGTAGTGTCGAATATGATCCGGGCTGCAAACAAAGCTGCACCTATCCTGAATGTGAGCACTTGAGCTGCATCCGTGACGTACCAGTGGATGAGGTTCATCAGGCGCTGAAAAAACTCTTGAATGATCATGTTCTATGACATCCCAAAATTCGTTTCTTGATGTCGATAGTCTGCTTGAGACACAGTTGAGCCAAGTGGATGAGTGGCACCAGACTCAGTATGTTCCAGAAAAGGGAGATCAATTGCTCACCTTAATCACGGAACAACATCATACCAATTTCGAACTCTGGCATGAGGAAGACAAGGCCCGGGACCCGGAAGCCTCTGATTCCGTTATCGCGGATGTGAAGCGCAGCATCGACCGGCTGAATCAGAGACGCAATGACAAGATTGAACAGATTGATGAAGCGTTGCTGGAATTATTGAACCAAAGGAAAATTAAGAAATTGGAGGATGCAAGGTTGAACAGTGAAACTCCAGGAAGCATGATCGACCGGCTTTCCATCAGTGCTCTCAAAATTTATCATATGGAGGAGGAAACAAGGCGTCCTGACGCATCGTCGGAACACCGTCTAAATTGCGAAACCAAACTGCATTTGCTCCTTGAACAGAGGCGTGATCTTGGAGAATGTTTGCAGGAAATCCTGGAAGATCTCGGATCAGGAAGAAAATTCCTCAAGGTTTATCGTCAGATGAAAATGTATAACGATTCCAGTCTGAATCCTGTTCTGTACCAGAAAAAGACCCTATTATGAAACTGGCGCTGTTACTGCTGATTATCGGTGGTTGGTTCTATCTGCGCCGCAAATTTAAAAAGAAGGATGGGCCTTCTTTTCCCTGGGTTGACTGGTTCCTGGGAATCATGATCTCCCTCTATAGTCTGATCGTGGTTTTCATGCTTTTTGGGGTAGAACAAAAACGTGCCGGAATGCTTGCAATCGGAATTGCTTTTTTTGGGGCTCTGATTTATGTCGGTTGGATGCGGAGGCGAGTCAAATCCTGAAAAGGATGCCTCTCTAGATCTTGTAGTTCAGCCAGTTGACTCTTGATGCTTATTTCTTCATCAATTCAGCCAAAATAAATGGGAATCGTTCTGATTGTGATGATGTTTGTCGCGATGCTTCTGCTGGGATGGTGGGAAATCAGACGATCACGACGCCGGTTCCGTGAAGCTAAGCAGCGTCTCAATACGATTTACGGGGATGTTAAAGATCAGCCTGATTCTGAAAAGTCGATTCAAGCTGATATCTTGAGGGAATCCTCTCAGGCGGTTGATTCAAAAACTGAGAAAACTCATTGAGATTTTCGAATCTCATTTTGAAGTTCCAGAAGTTCTTCCATCAAAACCGATTTTAATTGAACTGATGGCGGCTTTTCCTGAACCAATTTCAGCAGTTCTGCTACTGCCTTAGGGCGCGATAGTTTTCTTTTTTCAGCAAATTGGTCGAGTTCTTCGAGGACCGATTCCGGTAAACCGAGCAAGATTTTTTTTACCGGTTCAGTGTATTCCTTTTTCCTCCCAGCTCCTTGCCGGAACCCCCCGCGTGACATGAATCTTCCTAGAAAAGTTTTTGTCTAAAACTGGTGCTCAAGATTTTCCTCCGGATTCCGATAACTAAATCAAAGCTAGAGGTGATCTGCATCTCATCAACATTTTGAGCAGTTCGTGGATCATCGACAACGCTCAGTGTTAAAGGCTTTGTTTACATGGTTTGTCATGCAACAAACCGGATTTATGAACCCTATTTTGAGTAAGTATCCATGAAAGAATCAGAAAAGAAGGTTTTATACCCTTTCCGTCGCCTTTCTGTTAGGACACGCTGTTTTCATCGCCTGACCCCGGAAGAGGTCTTAGTACGCAAAGGCTTTTAGGGTGAATCCCTGCAGCATTCGCTGTTTGCTCCATGCAATAAGCAAGCTCAACAACAAACTATAGGACGGGATACTTCAAACACCCGTCCTCTCTCCTCCGTTTTTGGTTCTCCGAAGTTACAGAATTATTTTTTCCATTTAATTCAGGATATATCTTCCTTTGATGAAGACATTCCTTTCATCAGGAAATTTTCCCTGTTGTGATAGTTTCTCTTGTGCTTTCTTGCAAAAAAGTCCTGATGTGTGAAACTGTCATTGGTCATTTTTATTCCAATTTTCTCCATTATAGCAATCCATGTACCGTGTTCTCATAACCGGAGATATTCATCCCAATGGGCTAAAAAAGCTGGAACAGGAAAGGGATATAGAGATTCAATTTTCTCCCGATCTTCCATACGAGGATGTTCTTCGCATCATTCAGCCTTTTCACTGCATCCTTTCGCGTTCGGAAACCCGGGTGAATAAAGAGATGATCGAGGCAGCACCGGAACTGAAGGTGATTGCCCGTGCAGGTGTTGGGGTGGGTAACATTGATGTGGAATATGCCACGGAGCGAGGTATTTTGGTCATCAACACTCCTGGCAAGAATACCAATTCTGCAGCCGAATTGACCATGGGTTTGCTTCTCAGTGCATTCCGGAAAATTGTACCTGCGCATCAGAGTATGCAGTCCCTGAACTGGGACCGTCATCGCTTCAATGGAGGGGAACTGATGAATAAATGCCTGGGCATCATCGGGTTGGGAAATGTGGGTCATCGTGTTGCCCGATACGCCAAGGCATTTGATATGAAAGTCCAGGCGTTCGACCCCTACCTTGCTGATGAAGTCTTTGAAAGGCATGGAGTTCAAAAAGTGGACTGGATCACATTACTTAATACTTCTGATGTAATCACATTTCATGTTCCGCTGAATGACGAAACCCGGGGTATGATTTCAGAAATGGAAATCGAAAGGATGAAACCCGGAGTGATTTTATTGAATACCGCGCGGGGAGGTGTCATCCATGAAACTTCCCTGTTGAACGCCCTTCATTCTGGACATGTAGCCGCAGCAGGCATTGATACCTGGGAAGTTGAACCTCCGCGGGATAATCCTTTCAGTCAGCTTCCCCAGGTGGTGATGTCGCCGCACATTGGTGCCTCGACCTCAGAGGCACAAATCCGGATTGCTGAATCGATTGCCACTCAAGTACCCAGAGCCCTGCGTGGAGAGGTGGTGGATTTTCCGGTTAACATGCCGAGTGTCAAGGTTTTGCCCACCAGCCCTGTTCGCCATTACACGACCCTGGTTGAAAAAATGGGTATGTTCAGTTCACAATTTCTCGATTTTCAGCCTAATCAACTGGAAATCAAGTACCGTGGATCCCTTGCCAAATGGGATACCTCACTTCTGCGTCTTTGTTTTCTCAAGGGATTTCTCCAGGCTGCCCATGATCATGCCAGTTATGTCAATGCCGATCAGCTTGCAGAAAGTGTGGGGCTCCATGTGGCTGAGGATACAGACCCTGGGTTTACTGACTATGAAAGCGCTTTTAAATGCTGTTTCAAACTCAAGGGAAAACAGTTCACCATCGGTGGGGTTGTTTTCAGCGGACCCCATCCCCGAATTACCCTGATCAACGATTTTGTCTGCGAGTTGGAGGCTTCAGGGACCATGCTGGTCACGACCAACTCTGACAAACCTGGGATGATCGGAGTGATTGGAGTCTGCCTCGGGAAGCACCAGATCAATATCAATCAGTTTGAGCTTGGGCGCAATGTTCGAGGTGGTGAAGCGATGGCGGTTATCAGTGTGGATCAGGATATTTCAAAAGATATTCTGGACGAACTAATCTCAAACGATGGAATCATTTCCGTAAGAAAAATCGTGCTTTAGTCTTTGTTTCTTCTACTCTGTATCAACTTTCATTGTTTCTCAAATGGACCTTGAGCATTTTTCCACAGATCTTTTCCTAGCCTGCTTTTAATACTGAACCATCCAGATGAAATACATCAAATCCCTGCTGGACAAAAACTTCCTTGAATATGCTTCCTACGTCATCAAAGACCGTGCGATCCCCGATATTGAAGACGGGTTGAAGCCGGTTCAGCGAAGAATTTTGCACACGATGATGGAAATGGATGACGGCAAGTTCAACAAGGTTGCCAACATCGTTGGGGATACAATGAAACTCCATCCCCATGGAGACGCATCGATTGCCTCCGCACTGGTGGTGGTAGCCAACAAGGAATATTTTATTGAACGTCAGGGAAATTTTGGAAACCTCTACACTGGAGATCCTGCTTCCGCATCACGATACATTGAAGCCCGATTGACACCCCTAGCCAAGGAAGTTCTGTTTAATCCGGAGCTGACGGAATTCACGGAAAGTTATGACGGAAGGAATCTGGAACCTATTCTACTTCCCTGTAAAATTCCCGCGACCCTTTTATTAGGAGCCGAAGGCATTGCCGTCGGGATGTCCACCAGGATTCTTCCCCATAATTTTAATGAGGTACTGCAGGCTCAGATTTCCTATCTCGAAGAACAACCTTTCGAACTTTTTCCGGATTTTTTAACCGGGGGCTTATTGGATGTCACTCAATACAGTCAAGGCAACGGAAAGGTCCGGGTTCGTGCAAAGATGGAACTGGTCAATGAAAAAACGTTGGTGATCCGTGAATTGCCTTATGGAGTCACCACGGAGTCTTTGATCCAATCCATACAGGATGCGGTCAATAAAAACCGATTCAAACTTGCCTCCATCAACGATTTCACCACCGATCAAGTTGAAATCGAGTTAAAAACTGCACGGGGTTATCACACAGATAAGTTGATCAAGCAGTTATATGCCTATACCCAGTGTGAACAGAATATTTCGGTAAACCTTTTGGTGATCCGGAACAATCAGCCCGTTCTTTCATCGGTTAATGATGTCATCCGGCACAATACCGAACATTTAAAAGACCTTTTGCGGAATGAACTCGAACTGGCCTTGGAAAAAACCCGCAGACAATGGCACCAGAAAAAATTGGAGATGTTTTTTATTGCAGAAAAGGTCTATCGCAAACTGGAGGACTCAGAAAGCTATGAAGAAGCATTAGGACGTGTTGAAAAGGCCATGATGCCTCTTGCGGAAGAACTCTCTGCACCGATCCTCATGGAAGATATTGAGAAATTGTTAACGATCCAGATCAAGAGGATTTCACGCTTCGACCAGCAGGCAGGGCTCAAGGAATTGAAGGAGTTAGAAAAAAAAATCAGGGAACTGAAACGTTCTCTGAGCAATATCAAACTCTACACCATCCAGTATATCCAAAAGCTCAAAGAACAGTTTGGGGCAGACTTCCCACGCAAGTCCCGAATCGAAACCTTTGATGAGGTGCGGATGGAAGAGGTTTTGGAACAGCAAAAAGTTTACTGGGACCGAAGCAGCGGATTTTTTGGAACCAAAGTGAAGTCCGAGAACTCTTTCCAATGCACCTCCCTGGATAAAATCCTGCTGATTCATCGTGACGGACGCTATCAACTGACCCGAGTGCCTGAAAAACTGTTTGCCGGAAAAGATCTGATCCACCTCGATAAACTCGACTCCAGCACCATTTTCAACGTGATTTACTCAGAGGGAGAAAGTCAGATCTGCTACGCGAAACGCTTCAAGGTGGAAAAATTCATTCTTGAAAAAGAATACCGGCTTTTTGAACAGGCCAAGCAGGCAAAGATCCTTCACCTTAGTCAAGGTACAGGAATTTCCGTTGAAGTAGTGCTTGTTCCCCATCCACGACTTCGTAAAACCCGGGACTCCTTTCACTTTGATGAACTTGCTATCAAAGGGATTCAAGCCCGAGGCAACCGAGTTTCTACCAAGGCGATCCAAAGGGTGAGAATCCTGCCGAAGCAAAATCCCGGAGGAGTTCAAATGAGCTTTAACTCTAATCCAGGGGGAGGGGAGGGATAAAAATTTTGATTGAAATAAAATTGAATTGTATTAAGATAATGAGTTTTAAAAATCAATTTTTCAGTGCAAGATGTCTTTAAAATGTCAAATTTGCGGTAAAACCCCCGGTAACGGATTCCGCGTCAGTCACGCCCATAACCGGAACAAGCGCCGTTGGTTGCCCAACATCCAGAATGTGAGGGTTCTTCAGCCAGGCGGAAACCGCAAAAAAATCCGGGTTTGCACCAGTTGCATTCGCTCCGGAAAAACATTGGCTGCCTCCTAAAGCTTGTCTACACCTGTTGACTTGCTTAAAAATTCAACAGCCATTTTCACTTTAGGTCCAGAAGGTACCTTCAGTGATGAGGCAGCACGGGTTTTTCAAAAAAAACCCGATCTTCTTCGTTACAGCAGTACTTTCGCAGAAGCACTCCTCCAGGTTTCTCAAAATCCTAAATCCGCCGCAGTCGTACCGATTGAAAATTCGGTTGCTGGAACTGTAGCCCAGGTCCAGGATGCATTGGTGAGTTTGGATCTGGTCATTTTAGGAGAGGTCAGTCTTCCAATTACCTACTCTTTGCTTGCTTCAGCAGACCCCAAAGAGATCAAAAACTGTTACACGCATTCCCAGGCTTTTGAACAGACCAGTCGATGGAGTGCTGAAAACCTTCCTCAAGTGAGCCCCCAGTTCACCCGAAGCAACATTGATTCGGGGTTACAGTTCTTGGAAAAAGTAGAGCAGGGTGATGAATCGGTTGCGGCAATTGTTCCGGTTTCCTTCGCGATGAAACATCCTCAGTATCTTTTTGCCGAGAACATCCAGGATTTCAAAAACAATACAACCCGTTTTCTGCTCGTGAAGAGCCGGGGAGAACTTCAGGATTATGATTTTACCCGGGAAAAAACAGCACTTTTTGTTGAATTCCAGGAAGACCGTCCCGGATTGCTTTACAAGATGCTGAGTGTTTTTAACCTTTTTGGGATCAACCTCTGTCGGCTTGAGTCCCGCCCTTCTAAAACCACTCCCTGGATGTATGTTTTCTATGTTGATTTCTACAACATTCCTGAGAGCCAAGCCTGCCTCGATGTTCTGAAAACCAGCATGTTCAATTATCATATCCTGGGAAGTTATGATGTTTACTCACCAGAAAACTAGTTGAAGTTTTCTGTTTCGTTTAAGTCGGTTCAAAAATGTGGTCACAAAGGATTGACATTTTTCGACCAGAGGACTGACGTTTGCACGCCCATGGAGTTATCTGTTGGGAGAAAATCAGTTGGAAAAAATATCCAGCTGGGCTTGATTTCGAGACCATTTTTCGTTACGAATTAGAAAACAACGCATTTCTTTAGATTGGGGGTCGGCATGGAAAACCTGATAGAAAAAATTCAGAAAATCATTTCCGGATTAGGCTTAGTATTCCTATGGTTCATGCTTTGTGGGATTGATCGCTCCAATACACCTAGTTTCAGCACGAGCGATCTTGAGACATCGAATCTTTTTCAGTCGATGCCTCCGCCTTCAACATGGCCCATATCCTTCTGGATTACCTTATTCGTTCTCGTTTTCGGTTCGGTAGGAGGTTTTTTTGGGGTTAAATACCTTCGTGAAAAACAGGCCCAGGAAGAGCTGGATGCCATCGTTGATGAGCAGGCACAACTTGGTTTGGACACCGAGTTGGAGAACAAAAATATTGAACAGGAAGCTAGAGATTTTCTGGAAGTCATGTGTGGAACCAGTGATCCGGTGGATCTTCTTCCTGTTATCAGTTCCAGTGAACTCTTTGAAGAAACAGCTCAAGAATTCAAGGATTCCGAGCGTTTCGATGAGGAATTGCTGCCTCAATTGTATGATTTAAGAAGGAGTTTGGAGTTTTCCTATAAAAATCTGGAAGTGCCCTTTCTGAACACTCAAATGCTCGAAAAAGGGTTGAAACTTGAGTGTGAAATCAGACACAAATCGCGGAATGTGGTGTTCATGACCTCCATCTTGGATGCCAATGAGTCGCACATCTATGTCAAACCCCCGACAGTCAAGAGAAGACCCGCAAATTTAAAACAGTTTCCTTCCCTTCATTGCAGACTTCGAAGGGTCAATGATGCAGATTATGAGTTTGATCTGGAAATTGTGGATCAGCTGATAGATGAAATGAACGCGGTGATTCTGAAACAGACTTCGGATATCCGCAAAATGACCATCAGGGAATCAGAACGAGTTCCGATGGATATGGAAATGGAATTTCAACGTGTCAGTGAGGCCCAGTACGATTTGGAACACAAGTTTGAAGCAGAGGAACAGGACAGGGAAAAAATCACTGCAATGATCAAAGATATGAGTTCAGGAGGGATGAAGTTACAGATGACCGATCTGCAGGGGTTGACAAAGGGAGAAGTACTCATTTTTCATCTTTCTAAAGCAAGCTTGAGGAGAGACCTGGCAGCATCGGTGATGAACATCGTTCCGAAAGGAGGATTATATGATCTGCATCTGAAATTTCGGGACAGTGACACCATTACCAGGATGAAAATCAACCAATATCTTCATCGCGCCACCAAGAATATGGAAGCGATGGCATCTTGATTTCTTTTCCAGTTTTTTAAGATCCTAACCTTTTTTGGCGGATCAGATTCAAGGAATGGTTTAGCAGAATTGAACTTCAGTAAATTGTTCCCGCAGTCTTCCAACTTGCTGAAGTACATCCTTGCCTTTCATGACAGCACCCATCAGTTGAGCAATCTCTCCCATTTCTGATTCTTTCATTCCCATCCTTGTCATTTCCTGAACTCCTAAGCGCAAACCCGAAGGGTATCGTGGATCGGGATCTCCCGGAAGCTGATTGTAGTTGCAGATGATATTTTGCTCTGCAAGTTGCCGGGCAATTGTTTTTGCCTCACCAAAACGGGTGACACGGACTGCAAGCTGATGGCTTTCGGTGAATCCAAATTCCTTGGCTTCAACATCTACTCCTTCCTCATCAAGAGCTCTTCCTAGAGCTTTGGCATTGCTGATGGTTTGTTCAGCATAGGCTTTTCCATAAACTTTCATTTCCCGGATGGCAATCACCAATCCTGGAAGTGTATGCAGATGATGGCTGCTTGAAGACCCAGGCATCACACCTCGGTCGATACTGGTCCACCATTTCATTTCTTCATCACCTTCAAGGTTTCCTAGGATAACTCCGCGTTGTGGCCCGGGAAAGGTTTTGTGGGTACTGGCATTGATGAAATGGGCTCCTTCACCCAGTGGGTCCTGAAAACATCCCCCAAGAATCAATCCAAGAACATGAGCTCCATCATAAAGTAATGGTATTTTCATGTTTCTACATGCTTCTGCGATTTCCTTAACCGGTTCCGGAAAAAGAAAAAGACTTTTGCCGAGAATCGCCAGGTTGGGACGTTTATCTTCCAAAAGTTTCACACAGGCATCTGCGTCCAAATGATATCCATCAGGGGTGGTAGGCCAATAGTGGAGATCAATCGAATGGTCTTTTCCAGGAGTGAGAACCTGACCTCTTTTCTGTATCCTCCGCCCCACGACGCCAATTGGGTTATGGCTGATGTGCCCACCCTGTTCAATAGAATTGACGATGACTGAATCTCCGCCCCTCAGAATGCCCAGAGCCAGTGCAGTGTTGGCCGCGTTTCCACTAATGGGTCTGACATCCGCCTGCCGGCAATTCGCCAGTTCAATGATTTCCTCTTGTGCAATCCTTTCGATCTCGTCAATCCAGCGGGTTCCTTCATAATAACGTCGGTCTTCCGAATCCGTATTGGGATGTCCTTCAGCGTAGCGTCCCATAAAATCATTCGATTCAATACTTCTGACCATGGGGGATTGTGCATTTTCACTGGCAATCAGGTTCAGACATTCTCTTCCCCGCCAGTTATTTTGTGTTTCTACCAGGTTTTGGATGTCTTCAGTTTTTATTTTCATCGGTTTTCTTGTTGGTTTTTATGTTTGTTGAAATTTTAACTAAGTTTTAGGAATGATATGTTTGGTCATTTGGGGAATTATTTTTTCAATACTCTGGAAAAAATTCGATTGAGGCACCCACTTCATCAATGGCTTCTTGCTCCGGAAGGGATTGATTCCGATAGTGTTCCCCTTTGACAATCATTTCGGGCCGAAGGGTTCGGATCAAATGAGAAGCATCAATATCATCAAAGATGATGACACGGTTAATGGATTCAATCGCTGAGAGGAGAAGAGCACGCTCACGTTCATTGAGAAGGGGTGCTGCACCTTTTTGTTGTGAAATGCTTCGATCACTGTTGATGGCCACAACATTGAACCCTTTGAGTGTTTTCAGTTGATGAAGAAACTTAAGATGCCCGGCACTGACATCATCGAAATAACCGTTGGTGAAAACCAGTGGAAGTTCCTGATGGGGCAGAGATCGGCGTAATTGTTCTAGGGTCATTATTTTTCCGGAAGTTTCTCCATAATCAAATCGGTGGAGAAGTTCAGCACGGCTGAAGGAAACAACTCCCACATGCTGGATTGCCATACCTGCTGCAAGCTGGGCCCAGTAACCTGCCTGCTCGATACTTGCTTTTCCCGCCATCAGGAATGCAAGTACGCTGATCAGCATATCCCCTGCTCCGACAACATCGAATACTTCCTGGGTTTCGGGATTCAGGAACTGATAGTCATCGGCTTGATGGTAAAGGAGCATCCCATCCTGATCGAGGCTGATGACGACATATTCGAGATTCAACTCATTTTTAAGCTTCTGGGCTGCCTTTAGGATCGAGTCCTGATCCGTGAGAGTAAATCCGACAGCAGCTTCGGTTTCAGAGCGGTTGGGTTTGATCAGGGTGAAATCCTGGTAGATCTCATAGTTGGTGTTTCGGCGTGGGTCACAGAGCACCGGAATATTGTGTGTTTTGCCCATTGCCGCAATGTTTCGAAGCACCGAGTTTCCCAATAGGCCTTTTCCGTAATCTGAAACCAATACCGCGTCAACCTTGGGAACCGTCTTTTTCAGGTAATCAATCAATTCTTCCTGAGGCACCTCACTTTCAGGGGGCGGATCAACATCCATTCTCAAGAGGTGGGTATGTCCTGCAATCATCCTATGCTTGAGAACCGTTGTGTAGTCCTGGTGTTGTGACACTCCAGAAGTATCAATTTCCTGTTCCTGAAGCAGCCCCAGTACAATCTCTCCGGCTTCATCTTTTCCCGTCACTCCACAGGCCAACACTTCGGCACCCAATGCTGATAAATTCATCATCACGTTGCCGGCACCTCCAAGTCTTTGATCGTCTTGCGCAACTTGTAAAACCGGAATCGGTGCTTCCGGTGAGATCCGATGAACCTTGCCCCAGGAATAGCGATCGAGCATCAGATCTCCCACCACCAGGATCTGAGGGGTTGCAATATCGGCTAGGCTTTGCCTCAGTTCTGTTTCGCTAGAAGGCCTCATCAGGGTTTGGCAAGGTATTTTGCAATCAGATTTTCAAAAGCACTAAGAGGTTGTGCGCCAGAAAGTAGTTCTCCTTTGATTCTGCGGTTTACGGAATCATATCGGCCAATGAAAAATCCCGGAGTTCCACTGATGCCCAGGCCGGCACCATCTTCCATATCCTGATTAACCAGTCCACGGTAACGGTCACTGTCAAGACACTGGTCAAATTTTTTCTTGTTCTTGATGCCGATTTGACGGGCATATTTTTTTAAATCTTCAGGAAACTGGGCTTTTTGGTTCTCGTAAAGAATTTCATGCATCTTTTCGAATTGATTTTGTTCCCTTGCACATTCCACCGCAATGGCTGCTTCATCTGCTTCGGTATGAAATCCAAGCGGAAAATGGCGATAGCCAAAGGCAATATCTTGATCATATTTTTTGATCAACTTCTGGATGGTGGGTTGGATGCGTGAACAATATGGACATTGGTAGTCAGAGAATTCAAGAATCATCACCTTGGCTTTAGGGTTTCCACGGATGTAGGCGGTTTTGATGGGAGCTTCCTGGGTAAAATCGGAAGGAGGAGCAAGATAGGTTTTGACCCATCCTTTTTCCATTGCTAAGCCGTATTGGTTCAGCAACATTTCCTGTCTTAATTGTGCTTTCAGGAACTGTCGGATTTGAGGACGAAATTGATCCAGTGAGCCACGAGCCTTTAAATTGTTGCCTTCATAAATTGCAAGTATCTGCTCTTCCGTTACCGAAATCTCAGGTTTGCTGTTGATTTCTTTGTGCTTCTTTTCGAGTTTTTCGAGAGTATGCACAATCAAACGTTCCTGAAGTTGTTGATAAAGTTGCAGACTGAGGTCGTAGATTTTTTTGTTTCTGAGGTCTTCAAGTTTAACCGGCACATTTTCCAGTTCTGCCACAACCGGGTTGGCGTCAAAAACCTTTTCTTCGGCAGCAGTGATTGGAGCATTCAGAAAAAGAAAACCCAAAATAGTGATGACACTGAAGATTGGGTGATTGAAAAATTTAAACCGTTTCATGATTTCAGTCTGTTAAAGTTTAATTGATAAAACCGGAGGGATTGGAGACTTCTTCCAGAGATGCCATTTGCATCAGGGCGATCAGATTATCCCAACGCTGATTTAAGTCATCTGCTTCCAAAAGCGCTTGTTTTTCGATCGGATTGAAATCCAGATTCATGCTCAGGATATTGACCAGTAGATTCAGAGGAATGGATTCAATTTTATCCCACTCAACCTGAAGTTGTTTACTCGATGCATAGCTTTTAAACGCATTGAGCAAAGCAGTCATATCTCTTTCCTCGATGGTCTCACTTCCATCGTTTTCATAACGTTGATAATCAACTTCAACTTGGCGATAGAGTGTTTCCACCTCGAGTTCTTTAAGGATTTCGAAGCGGATTTCTCCCTGCAAACGGATCAGGTAATTTCCTTCGCTTTGTTTCTGGCAATGATCAATTTTTCCCAAACAGCCAATTTGATGAATATTTTCATCAGTTTCGCTCAAAGGCTGGATCATGCCGATTATTTCTTCTGATTCCATTGCATGCTCAACCATTTGCCGATAACGGGGTTCGAATATGTTCAACGGAAGGATGGTTTTGGGTAAGAGAATACATCCATAGAGAGGAAAAACCGGTATCGTCTGCGGAAAGTTTTTAGGCATATCAGACACGTTCCGTTTCTGTTTGAAGGAATCCATTTTCGAGTCTTGCTTCCAGTTCGTCATGGTTTGCTGGAAGAAAAGGCATAGTGTTTTTCCATACCGCGGGTTTATCCATACAGATGTAATTTGGAATCTCTGGTGCGTATTTAGTTAGTTCCTGCTGAAGTAATCGGATCATTTGCTGCCTGATGTTTTTCAGGTAGCGCAATTTCCCGTCATCAGATTGATAAAGCTCCCCAAGAAATATCCTACTCGAAGGAAATCGATCTTCCACGATGGGTTTTAACATTGGCAGACACCTTAATGTTCCCATGCTGATCCAGGCAATTCGCTCGGGGCTGACAGAATCAAAAAGGCGTTTTACGAGTCTCGGATATTCCTTCTCCCAACCTGGAAAATGGAGCATTGGGTCAAAATGAAAAGCAAGTTTATAGCCTGCGTCCGATGCCTTACGAGCCGCTTGCAGACGTTCTTCAAGTCTAGCCGTCTTGTGTTCTTCCTGTTCAATGACGATTTCAGGATTCAGCGACCATGCGATAACGGTTTTTCCACCATGAGGAAGATCCAGAAGATGGTCTACGTGATCCGATTTGGTTTTCAGTTCAAGAACGGCATTGGGAAGGTTACTGAAAAACCGGATCAGGTGTGGACTGATCCTGAGGTAAGGATCCAGTGCCAGACTGTCGGAATGTTCTCCAGTTCCCACTCGAAAAAGTTGTCCTGGGCGTAAACTGATTTGATGACCAAGGTTTTCCAGGATTTCCTCAAGATTTGCGTGAACCGTAATCAGCGGCTTATTCAGGAAAGCTTGGAGGATACAGTAGGTGCACTCGAATGGGCAGTTTTCGACCAGATCCAGTGTGTAATAATTACAGCAAAGGGTGTCTTGAGAAAAACCAGGACAACTTTTGAAAGAATGACCTTGGAAATACTTGAGATGGAGGGTTTTCTTTCCCTGGGTCAAAGGATTTCTTCCAGGGTCAAGTCCCAGGGTTTTATGCTGTTCTACTCCATTTTCCAGAATCAACTGGGGCACATCTGAAAAACGATCACAGATTTCTCTGGTTAACTTTGAGTTTTTCACCTCAGGATCGATGAGAATTCTTTCAGGCCGGTAATTCAGCATGGGTTTCCTTCCTTTAGGCCCACAGTTATTTCTTGAATAAAATGCCTTGCCTGATTGACATCGATTTCAATCTGTTTTTTCAGTTCTTCCATGCCTGAAAATTTCTTCTCGGCCCTGAGAGATTTAAGCGGCCAGATTTCTATTGTTTCTCCGTAAAGCTCGCCTTCAAAATCCATAATCCATGTTTCTGCACGAAATTCATCTTCACCGAAAGTTGGTCGGGTCCCGATATTGGTTACTCCGAAAAATGTTTCGTTTTTAGTTTTTACCTTCGTAACGTAGACCCCTGCGGGTAGAGGTAATTGGATTTCGGGGATCAGATTCGCTGTCGGAAAGCCCAGAATCCTCCCGCGCTGTTCTCCTTTTTGGACGGTTCCCAGTAAACTATAGGGACGGCCCAGGTATTCTTCTACCTCAGAAAACCGCATTTCCCGAATAAGCTCACGGATCAGGGTGCTGCTTACGATTTGGCTTTTGATTCGAAATGGAGCGATTTCTTCCAGAGAAAACCCATTTTCCTGGCCAAGACGTTCGAGCAATATGAAATCCCCGGTTCGGTTTTTTCCAAAACGGAAATCATAACCAATGATCAGTTTCTCCAACTTAAAACGTTGAAGGAGGTAGCGTGAGGCAAAGGTATCGGCGTCCAGTTCCGCCAGCTCGGGTGTGAAGGGAATCACATGGACTTCATCGATTCCTGAATCTTCAAAGAGTCGGTTCTGTAATTGCGGGGTGCAAATACGCTGAACCGGTCGGCGGGGATGCAAAATTTCCTGTGGATGAGGATGAAAGGTCACCAGGGCAGAAGAAAGATCACGATCTTTGGCTTCGTTGACGACGGCTCCTGTCAAAGCTTGATGCCCAAGGTGCATACCGTCGAAATTTCCAATGGTGACGACACAAGGACGGTCCCCGGAGCGTTTTTCCCGGAAACGATAAACCTGCATGCTTGGCCCTGAGTTTCGAAAGTCGGAAGGATTGAAAAGATTGACTTGGAATCAAAATTTGTAAAACCCCTTATGATAAAATTATTAGCCGAATATTCAAGCTGAGAACCGCTCCCTCAATTTCAGGAAATCCTCTTTGAAGTCAAAGATTTCCGGATATTATTCTGGGTTTCTTGGATGGGGATTTTCTCAAGCTTGGCTTGAAATTATTAGCGTTATTGAACTGAAGAAGGCAATCGACTTGAATCAAAAGCATGTTTTTCCATTTTCTTCTTCAAATTCAACATTTTCATTGGATCAAGTAGATTCTGGAAAGCCGAAACCCTCTGTGGATCACTCCGGAATATGTTTGGCTCTCAGAAAGCCGATGGGTGGATTCCCCTTGGACTGAAACAATAACTCAAACTCAGTTTTTATGTTGTATTCAGCAAATGGACTTTGATGCAGATCGCTTGTAAAATCTACGATTTCAAAATTCCGGCTGTTTCCGATCAGTTCTGCGGTAGATTGAAAATACTCGAGGTGATCTGTTTTGAAGAAGATTTCTCCAAAAGGAACAAAAAGCCGATGCATCATTTTCAGAAAATCTTGATTGAAGATCCTGTGTTTGCGTCGTCCTTTTTTGGACCATGGATCAGGAAAATTGATGTGGAGCACATTGATGCTCCCTTCCTCAAAATAATCATCTAAATATTCACCCCGTTCTCTCATCAACAGAATATTTTCAAGTTGCTCTCTTTTGATTTTCTTAGCTGCAAGCACAAGGCGTTTGAGTCTCAGTTCAAGCCCGAAAAAAGTTTCATCGGGACTATTTCTCGCCAGTTCCATAAGGTATCTTCCCGACCCGCAACCAATTTCAACATGGACTTTGGCTGAATTTTGGACTTTTTTCCGCCAGTGTTGATCAAAACTTTCACGGTTTGGATGGGGCAGGAGGTATTCCTCGTAATCATAAATCCTGGTGATATAGGGATTATTACGTTCCATCCTCTCCAGGTTGGATTTCGGGAGAAGACGGTAATCACTCGGTCGGTAACGAATATCAGCCATGCAGTCGATTGATCACGAACTTAAAATTGAAAAAGTAGCAGAAGCTCCGAACGGGGCAATGCGTTTGCTTCTCAGTGATGGAAGCGAATGGGTTGTAGGAGTAAAATCCTGGAATCGTCTAAACCTTTCGCTGGAAAAAATACTTGATGTAAATGTTCTTCGTGCACTGGAAAAGGAATCTCAATACCATCTATTACGCACCAAAGCTCTTGAACTTCTTGGAATTCGGGAACATTCCCGCCAGGAATTGAAACGAAAACTTATTGCCAGGTTTCATAACCATGAACCAGAAATAGAGCGATGTCTTGAAGAACTCCAGTCAGAAGATTATTTATCGGACCAACGCTTCACCCAATTATTCATTGAATCCCGCCTCAACAACAAGCGCGTGGGGCCTTTTAAAATCGTGGCAGACCTTCAACAAAGGGGAATCGACCGCGATACGGCTCATTCGATCATGGATGAATTGGCAGACGAGGAATTCTGGTTGAGCAAGATTAAGGACAATCTTGAAGAACTATGTAAAGGTAATAAAAAAAATAATCGACAGGCTTTAGGACAAAAACTGTTCCAAAGAGGCTTTGCTTATGAATTGATCAATCAGGCCTTGAACGATTTAAATTTCAGCAGATATTGAAGATTGTCATTCTTAGATTGAAGTGAGTATTAAAGAAAATTCAGACCTCGGAAAGCAGATGATTTATCCTGAGAGGATCAGTAAAAATGAACTGCTTGAACTCCCCCTGCTTCAGTTCCCAGGAAAAATCCATCTCGTCAATGACAGGATCGAAATGGAAAAGGCTGTGGAATTGATTCAGGAGGAAGCCCTTCTTGGTTTTGATACAGAAACCCGGCCATCCTTTAAACGTGGAGAAAATCATCCTGTCGCTCTGCTTCAACTGGCCAGTGAAACCGATGCTTTTTTATTCCAACTCCGTGATTTGGGGTTGCCCGATCCCTTGAAGGAACTTTTTGAAGATGAATCGGTTTTGAAAATCGGGGTAGCAATCCACGACGACATCAAGGCTTTGCAGCAAAAATCAGAGTTTCATCCCAACGGATTTGTTGATCTGGCAGATATTGCACGTCGTTTTGGTATCATCACGACCGGATTGAGGAATTTGACCGGTATTGTTTTAAAATCCAGGATCTCAAAGCGTTACCAGCTTTCCAACTGGAACCGGAAAATACTGGATGAACATCAGCAACTGTATGCGGCCACCGATGCCTGGGTCTGCAGGGAAATCTATCTTCAAATGATGGAATCCGATTTAGAGGGAATGACTGCTCTTGATCAAGTAGATACTGAAAGCTTGGATGGAACCTCCTCGGAAGAAACCCAGAAAGAGGAACTTAGAAATGCCATATAGATTTATCGTCCTTTGGATGCGTAAATTTCTTCGCAGATGATGGTTGAAAGTACAGATCCATTAAAAATTGATCTTTCCATCATTCTTCCCACCTTGAATGAGGTTGAAAGCGTTCCTGTCACACTATCTGTCCTGGAAGAGTTACTTCAGGGGGTTGCTTTTGAGTTGATCGTCGTCGATGACGATTCCAGTGATGGTACATGGCAGAAGGTTCTCGAGATTTCAAGAAATGATCCCAAGATTAGACTGGTGCGCAGGGTTCACCGGAAAGGTTTGAGCACAGCCATCATGGAAGGCTTTATGGCTGCCAAAGGTCAAAAACTGATGGTGGCAGATGCGGATTTGCAGCATGACCTCAGTATCATTCCGAAAATGCTTGAAGCATCTGAAGATCATGATCTGGTGGTTGGTTCACGTTATCTCGAACAAAGCCGAATCAGCGGTTGGTCTTCAGGTCGTCAAAGTCTCAGTATTTATGGAACCAGGTTCGCTTGTTCCCTCATCAACCATAAAGTCAGTGATCCCCTCAGCGGTTTTTTTCTGATTGATGCTGCAAAGCTTCATGGGATGGCGTCTTCATTACGTTCTAAGGGGTTCAAGATTCTATTTGAAATACTGCTGAAACACCCTGATTTGAAAGTCCAGGAAATTCCCTACGAATTCAAAAACAGACAGTTTGGTCAAAGCAAATTGACGGGTGCAGTGATTTGGGATTTTGCGGAAACCCTTTTGACCCGAAACCTTTTGGGGAATTGGAACCTGATTCTGCTTAAGTCAATTCTTGGAGGATTGAGTGGGATTGTGGTTAACCTATTCTTGTTTGTGATGCTTCGTCGAATGGGAACCGATTTTATGCTTTCACTGGGGTTTTCAGTGCATTTGGCATTGGTATGGAATTATTTGATGAAAGCCTACCTCTATGCGGTCAAACCAGGATTGAAACAGCTTTTGGAATACTATGCTGCCCATTTTTTGGGGACCATAGCTATCCTCGTTTCAGGATACTTCCTCAGTCAGCTTCACTTTGATGAATGGTCCGCAGTCATGATATCGATCCTGCTGGGGTCAGGGTGGAATTTTTTCGGCAATCACATTTTTGAATTTTCCGACAAAAACTAAATGCTTATCCGATGCATGCCAAAATGGTAAAACAAGAATCTCCTCAAAGCTTTAGATTCAAGCAAAAGTATGTGAAAATGATGTGTTTTGCCAAATTTGCAGAATTAAGAACAAAAGGATTTAACTAAGATGAATTGGGAGCGTTCGCATTTTTGCGGTGATTTAAGACAGGAACATATTGGGAATCAAGTCGTGTTGTTCGGCTGGTGTCAAACCAGGCGTGACCACGGCGGGGTGATCTTTGTGGATTTACGAGATTATACAGGTGTGAGCCAAGTCGTTTTCAAGAAGGAGATCAGCATTGAAGCTCATCAACTTGGTGATTCCATCCGAAGTGAATACGTGCTGGCGGTTAGAGGTCAGGTTGAACACCGTTTGGAAGGCAATGTGAATCCCAAACTGCCAACGGGAGAAGTTGAAGTATTAGTGGACCAACTGGAAATCCTGAATCCATCAGAAACTCCACCATTCCTGCTTGAGGAAAGAGAGCAGGTGGATGAAAAAATCCGCCTCACCCATCGTTTCCTGGAACTGCGCCATCCTGATTTGCAGCACAATATGATGCAGCGCTCCAGGGCGATGCAGCTTGTAAGGAATTACTTTACGGAAGAAAAATTTTTTGAGGTGGAAACTCCGATCCTCACCAAATCAACTCCTGAAGGAGCACGAGATTATCTGGTTCCATCGCGAGTCAGTCCCGGTCAATTTTATGCCCTTCCCCAATCCCCGCAGATCTTTAAACAGCTGCTGATGATCAGCGGTTATGACCGATACATGCAGATTGCCCGTTGTTTTCGGGATGAAGACTTGAGAGGTAATCGTCAACCCGAGTTTACTCAGATTGATTTGGAATTGAGTTTCATTACTCCAGAGGAAGTCTACAGGCTTGTAGAGGGGTTGATGGTCAAACTTTTTGGAGAATTGCTTGAGATTGAAGTTCCCATCCCTTTTCCAAGGATGACTTATCAGGAGGCGATGGAGCAATATGGATCGGACGCCCCGGACACCCGGTTTGAACTCAAACTGGTTGACCTTTCCGATATTGCTTCGGAATGTGGACTTCGAGTTTTTTCTGAAGTTGTCAAGACGGGTGGTTTGGTGAAGGCAATTCGCGTCCCGGGAGGAGCGGACCTGTCCCGCAAAGCATTGGATGATTTGACCGAGTTTGCAGCGATTTATGGCGCCAAGGGGATGGCTTGGATAAAACGTAATGAGGAAGGCTGGCAATCTCCAATTGCGAAATTTTTCTCTGAGGAGCATCAAGCCGCTCTTGAAAAACGAACCTCCATGGAAGTGGGGGATTTGGTCTTATTCTGTGCAGATAAGCCACGGGTCGTTCATGACACATTAGGAAACCTGCGTAAAGAAATTGCCCGACAGCGTGGACTGATTCCAGAAAATGAGTTCCGTTTTGTCTGGGTTACCGATTTTCCACTCTTTGAATACAGCGAGGCAGAAAAACGTTTTGTTTCAAGTCACCATCCTTTCACCATGCCCAACCTGGAAGATCTTGAAGCATATGGACAGGATCAGCCTGAGCGTATTCGCTCCAGGGCTTATGATATCACCCTCAATGGAGTTGAAATCGGAGGAGGCAGTATCCGTATTCATCGGGGAGATATTCAGGACCAGGTCTTTAAATTGTTGAAACTTGAAGAAGATGAAATTGAAAGCAAATTCGGTTTTCTGATGAAAGCTCTCTCCTACGGAGCACCACCCCATGGCGGAATTGCCCTTGGCTTTGACCGGATCATGATGTTTTTACTGAATACCGAATCGATCCGGGATGTCATTGCCTTTCCCAAAACCCAAAGGGCTTCCTGCCTGATGACCGAGGCGCCCTCGAATGTTTCCGAGGATCAGCTCGAGGAACTTCAGCTCAGGATCCGTGCTTCTGCGGCAAAGCAGAACTGAGTCATGAATTCTACCCGTCTCAAGGTCGGCTTGATCTGCGGCGGTACCAGCGGCGAGCATCAGGTTTCCCTGATTTCTGCCTATCATATCCAAAAAGCCCTTGACCGGAACCGCTTTGATGTGCGGATGATCGGCATCAGCCAGGATGGTTCATGGTTTCTTGGAGATTCAGAAAATTTTCTGGAAAATCATGAGGATGTCCGGAAAGTGGCTTTTACTTCCTCTCTTCCAGTTACGATTCCGGAACGACAATCCTTGGTAATCAGACCAGAAAATTCCGGTTCACTGGATGACATCGATGTTTTCTTCCCAATCACTCATGGTCGCCTGGGAGAAGATGGAGCGCTTCAGGGACTTTTGGAATTGGCTGGTAAACCCTATGTCGGATCAGAAGTTTATGGTTCGGCCATCTGTATGGACAAAGATGTTTGCAAGAGACTTTTGATTCAGAACGATCTACCAGTAGTCAGCTACCGTGTGTTTCGTTCCGGAGATTTTATAGATTATGAAGAATTGATCCAAGAACTGGGTTCCACACTTTTCGTCAAACCCTGTCGGGAAGGTTCTTCACTGGGAGTGAGCAAAGTCCATAATGCCAGGGAATTTCAGGCAGCAATCAAAGATGCATTCGGAATAGACCGAAAAATCATGATCGAAAAAGCAGTCCAGGGCCGCGAGATCGAGTGCTCTGTTTTAGGAAATGATTCCCCTAAAGCGGCTGAGGTATTGGGTGAAATTGTACCACGTCATGATTTTTACTCCTATGAAGCCAAATACGTGGATGATGAAGGAGCTGATTTGATCATCCCTGCTCAAATCGAATCCAAGACATCCCTGAAAATACGTGAAGCCGCTGTGGAGGCTTTTCGTTGCACAGAATGCAGGGGGATGGCGCGGGTTGATTTTTTTCTAAACCAAGATGACGATTTTTTTATCAATGAAATCAATACGCTACCTGGATTTACCAGCATCAGTATGTACCCCAAGTTATGGGAAGCATCCGGTATGTCTTATTCAAAACTACTGGAACACCTGATTGAACTTGCCCTCGAAAACTGAGGATCGATGCGGATACATGAAGATCCTCCACTGAATGTTGTCCTTTACGAACCCCAGATTCCTCCCAATACCGGAAATATTGCCAGGCTCTGTGCTGCAGTTCGATGTCATCTGATCCTGTTGGGAAAGCTGGGTTTCGAGTTGACCGACAGCCAACTCAAGCGAGCGGGCCTTGATTACTGGCAATGGGTGAGCTGGGAATATCATGAAGATCCTGAGGCCTTCCTGCAAAATCTCCCTGAAGCATCAATCCGCTGCCTCTCAGTCCATGTTCATAAGCCTTATACTCAAATGAATCCTTCTCACGGGGATTACCTCTTTTTCGGCAAGGAAACGACAGGGCTTCCCAAAGCATGGCTTGAGCGTTATGCCGAACAGGCATTTACCATTCCCATGTGGGAATCAGGAGTAAGAAGCCTGAATCTTGGATCGTCCGTCGCGATTGTGGTTTATGATGCACTCAGACAAATGAAAGTCTTTTAAATCAATGGGTTGTAAAGATTATTTGATTGAGTATATTTAATAAAAATCCTGATATTGGAAGCAAAAAGAAGACTCATCAAAGAATTTCAATGAACCAACAGCTTTCACCAAAAGCAGCCAATTTTCAGGATTTTTTAAGTTCCAGGGGAATCGAAGAAAAAGTGGTTGAACTTTCGGAATCGACCCGAACTTCTGCTGAAGCCGCAGCGGCAATCGGCTGTGAAGTGGAGGAGATAGCAAAGTCGATCGTTTTTTATGTCAAGGATACCCTCCGACCCATCCTGGTGATTGCAAGCGGGACAAACCGTGTGGATGAAAAAAAGCTGAAAAAACTGGTTGGTGGAAAACTGAAAAGAGCCGATGCGGATTTTGTCCGGGAAGTCACCGGGTTTGTGATCGGCGGGGTGCCTCCTGCAGGGCACATTGAGCCGCTGCAGACATTTATGGATCTGGACCTTTTACAATTTTCACAGGTCTGGGCAGCGGCTGGTTCTCCTTACGCTGTTTTTCCCATCAAACCCCAGGTGCTTTTGGAACTATGCACTGCTGAAGCAGTTGACATCAAGGTCAACTGATCCGGTTCAAAATAAAAAATTGAATCCTGCTTCAACTGTTTCGACCGACAAGCACGAAGGCAGACCAGTAATAAGGCGCACTCCATTCAAGGGTTTCGAGCATTTCCAGTCTAGCCTCCCGCATTGCTTCCCTGGCGGGCATTCCTCCGAGAAACTTGGCGTAGAATTTGGCCATCAATAACTGCGTTCCTGCGTCACTGACTTCCCAGAAGGAGTTAACTACATTACTCACTCCTGCTTCCTGGAAAGAACGTCTCAGGCCATAGACCCCTTCGCCTTCATGGATTTCACCAAGTCCCGTTTCACAGGCTGATAGAACGACCAGCTGGGTTCCTGCAAGATCCAGATTCAATACTTCCATTGCAGTCAGGACGCCGTCGTTGTCGGTATCGATTTCCCCTAACAGAGGAGCATTGGCATTGAGACCGGTGAATGCCAGTCCTGCTCTCAACAGTGGATTGTCTGCAGGCGGGGGTAAGCGGTTTCCGCCTCCCCTGGCAAGTCCCTGGATGCGTTTGGAGAGTTTTTCATCCTCTTTGAGGAAAAAGCCGTGGGTCGCGATGTGGAGTACTTCAGGAGGTCTTGTGATCTCCCTGAGTTGTTGTTCTTCGGCAGACTGGAGTGTGAAGATGGATGTTTTCCTTTCTTTTTCATCAGAAACCACTTTGATCACTTCACCTTCTTTTTCCGCCCCCGGCAGGGGGTCAAAATTCAGTCCTCGTAAACCCGAACCCATCCTTGCTCCCTGGGCCACACTTCGTGACCTTTTTCGTGATACCTCACGGGCCTGGGGGCTTTCCAGCAATTTCTTGGAATCAAAATCAGGACCGGCAAGGATCAACATATCTCCACTGACCGGTTCCACCAGATTGACAGCAAGATCACGGGAGGAACTGATGATACGAAGGTCGTAATTTTCGATCAGGTAACTTTCAGAATCATCAACCAGGACATCAAATGGGAGAACATTGAGAACACTGTCCGGGGAGATGAAAATCGATTCGGCATCGGAAATGTAATCCATCAGAGGGCTCCAAAGAGGTTCCCAAAGCTCATAGGCCACACTCTTGATGTCCTCGTCCTCTGCGCCTTCATCCTGGATGATTTCTCGAAGTTCGGAGATGACTATCTGGATGTATTCCAATTCTCCATAATCGAATACAAACCACTCCCCCTGATAACCGACGAGGGCCAGTATTTTAAGTATGTCTTCCTTATCCCTGTACGCAAGGAAATCGACCAGCGCGCTATCTCCCAAGGCGTCAAGCACCTCTTCCGGTTCGGCTTGGGCCAGGGTCTGACGGTAAACCTGGCTTGAGGCTCCAAGATCCAACTGGAGGGCATTGATTTTTTCTTCAAGTTTAAAGACCAGTTCTCCAAATTGGTCACGGTTTTCATCGTTCGGCCCTGCAAGGGTCAGTGAAGCCAACTCTTTTCGAGCTTCAGTCAAATCCTCTGTAAGTTTTTTCAGTTTTGGAGAACCTGACATTTTCACTACCTGCTGGGTTTCACTGGTAATTTTCAACAGCAAGCCTTTGCGTTTCAGGCTGATCTGAAAAAGATTTTCAGCAGTTCGTTCATCATCAATATTGAGCAGCAGTTGGATGTAGGCATCCTGCTCAGGCTTATGGAGGCGGATGTAGGATTGACGTGTATTGTCTCCGGCGACCCAAAGTACCCGATCGAAAAAGGTATTGCGTTGTTCAAACCCTGTTTTTCGAATTTCAAAGGCTTCGTCAAGCAGGCCAAGATCTTCTTTCAGTTGTGCCAGGTTATTCAGGGTTTCAAAGGTGTAGGGGTGACTTTTTCCTAAAACTTCGTATTCCAGTTCCAGGGTTTCCTCAAACAGTTCCAGGGCTTCTTCAGGCTTTTCCTGGAGCACAAGCAATTCCCCAAGGTCATTCATACTACGCAAGGTATCCGCATGCTTTTTCCCAAAAATGGCAGTACGTCCCTCCAATGCCTGGGTCAGGTGTTTTTCGGAAGTATCAAGATTCCCCAGATTCTTGTGAACTCTGCCGAGGTTATTCAGCGCTTTCAGGGTATTCTGATGCCGTTCCCCGAATTTTTTCCTCCAAAGATCGTAAGCCAAAGTAAATCTGGGTTCCGCTTTTTCGGGTTTGTCGTCACGAAGATAGAGATATGCGAGGTTGTTGATGCTGGCAATGGTATTGGGGTGCTCCCTCCCATAAACCTCTTTGTTCAGTTCTATGACTTTTTCATAATTCAATTCGGAACGTTGAAAATCTCCCTGGGATTCATAAAGAAAGGCCAGATTGTTCAGCAATGCCAGGGTGGTGGGATGTTTCGATCCCTGAATCTGTTCAGAAATGGCGTGGCTTTTCTTGAAAAGGGGTTCCGCTTCATCATAAAGTCCCTGATTTTCTAGAAGCAGGGCCAGGTTATTCATGACCGAAACGGACTGTGGACTTTCTTCCCCGAGTGCAGTAATCATCCTTCTCATGGCATCACGAAAATGCTTTTCAGCTTTTTCGTACTCACCGAGCCTGCGGTAGACACTGGCCATGTTGTTCAGGTCCCCAGCCGTGTTGGGATGTGTTTCTCCAAGCAGAGCGAGTTCCAGTTCATAAACTTTCCGATGCTGCTCGAGGGCTTCTTCAAGCCTACCTGTATCTTCATAAAGCTGTGCCAGGTGACTGATGGTCTGGATGGTCAGAGGATCTTCTTCACCCAGTTCGGCGGTGGCGGTTGTTAAAACTTCTAGAAAAAGCGGTTCGGCTTTTCCGTATTCACCCAATTGACGGTAGGTTTCTGCAAGATTCTCCTTGGTCTCAAGGGTTTCAAATGCCTGGTCTCCCAGAACTTGTTCCTGACCCGAAAGCGTTTTTTCAAAGGTTGGCTGAGCCTCTTTCAGTTTCCCCCTGTTCAGATAAAGTGCTCCCAGCAGGGCTGAAGCTGCGAGCGCATCAGGATCTTGCTCACCCAGAGTTTGTGCCAGACCATTGGCGGTTTCTCTGAGGATTTCTTCTGCCTGATCAAATCGTCCCTGATCTTGTTGATTGAGCCCTAGGGCCTGGAGACGAAGCATGGTTTGCGGATCGTCCATGCCGAGGGAACTTCGGGAGATCTGGTAAGCTTCCTCATAGACGGTTTCAGCCATTTGCGGGTCGATCATGCCCAGGAAGCCTGCATAGGCATCAAGAACCAATAAGGCCAATTCAGATTGATCCGTATCCTGTGCCTGCTTCAAAAGCTGCTCATAGAGGACATTGGCTTCTTCAAGCAAGCCCATTTCCGCCATCAGCAGAGCTTCTGTGAGCCTCGAATTAAAGGTGTTGGGATCGGTTGCCCCATAAGCTTTGACGGAAAGTCCTGATGCTTCCGCAGCAAGCTTCAGTGCTTCTTCGAGTTCACCCTGCATGTAAAGGTCTTCCACTTCAAACTGACGCTGCTCCCAGAGTTCTCTAGCTTCGTCTTGGGAAAGCCCTGTCGCACTTTGTTGTGCTTTGAGGGAAATGTTGCCGAGGGCAATGAAAATAACGAAAAAACATGCGATCGAGGTTTTGACTAGTTTTCTAATTGCTGTTTTTTTCATCCTTACCTCTGTGGAAATGGTGAGCTTCAATTCAAAAAGATTTTAGTCATTCGCTATCTAACGATAGTTCGAGATTTTTTTATTGTTCAGGGCATTCAAAAACAAAACCGAATCCGTGTTTTCTTTATCTCCTTTTGATACCACATATCACAAAGAGAAAACCATTAGAAATTCCTCAGTTTTCAAATTCAGTGCGGGCTTCTTCCAATTGATGGGTTTTGGTCTCCCATTCCCGCATATGAAGTTTTAGTTCCTGTTCCAATTCAATTTTACTGGTCTGCATGTTTTCAATCTTCCGATTGTCTGCATTCTTAAAAAAATCCTTACCGCTGAAGATCAAGTCGATGTTGCGGATTTGAGCTTCCTGATCGGAGATGGTTTCCTCAAGCAGGTTGGTTTCTCGAGTAAGCTTTGAAATCAGCTTTTTCAGCTCTTTGCGGTTTCTCTGTTTGCCGTTGAGTTCAGAGGGCTTTTTAGTTTCACGGGTCTGGCTCAAGGCCTGATCCCGGCTCAGGTAATCGTCACCAAAATGCTCGAGGTATTCCTCGTAACTGCCTGCAAAATCCCGGGCACCCTCCGGGGTGAGTTCAAGGACGTGGGTGGCAACTTCCGAGACAAAATGACGGTCATGACTGACGACAATCACCGTTCCCGGGAAATCCTTTAAGGCCTGTGCCAGGGCCTCCACCCCTTCCAGATCAAGATGATTGGTGGGTTCATCAAGAACCAGAACATTTCTTTTTTCCAGCATGATTTTCGCAAAAAGCAGCCTCGCAGCTTCACCGCCGCTTAGGGAGGAAACGCTTTTGAGGGCTTCATCGCCGGAAAGGAGGACCCTGCCGAGCAGACCGCGGATGGTGCCGATGTTTTCCTGCTGACCAAACTGATAGAGCCAGTCATAAGCACTGATCCGTCCTTTCAGATTTTCGTGATGATCCTGGGCAAAGTAGGAAATGCTGGTTTCATAACCCCATTCATAATCCCCCTCATCTGATTCCAGTTCTCCGAGCAGGATTTTCAAAAGGGTGGATTTTCCGATTCCGTTGGGTCCGATGACGGCAATTTTTTCGCCCCGTTCAAGTTTGAAATTGATGCCATTCAGAACCTGGATTTCGGCAAATTGTTTTGAAATTTTCCTGGAAGTCAAAGTGATCCTGCCGGAAGGCCGTTCCTGTTCAAACTTAAGTTTCGGGTAAATCCGGGAAGAACGGGTGATTTCCGGGATTTCCATTTTTTCCAGCTGCTTCACCCGTGACTGAGCCTGTCGGGCTTTTGTAGCCTTGTAGCGGAAACGTTCTACAAATGCCTGCATTTCCGCAGTTTTGCGTTCCAGACTTTCGATCTCTTTCTGTTTCTGTGATTCGTTGAGGGCTTTTGCTTCCAGGAACTGATCATAATTGCCAGGATAAAGCCTTAGTTCCTGGTAGTCGATATCAACCGTATGGGTTGAAACAGCATTCAAAAAGTTACGATCGTGGGAGATGAAGATCAGTGTGCCCTGGTATTCGTGGACCAAAAAATTTTCAAGCCAGCGGATAGATATGATGTCCAGGTGGTTGGTCGGTTCATCCAGCATCAACAGGCTGGGCTTGGCAAAAAGCAGTTGCCCCAATAAAACCCTCAGTTTGAATCCTCCTGAAAGAGCTTTCATCGGTCCATGATGATAGGCCGGGCCGATTCCCAAACCACTCAGCATTTCTTCAACTTGAGCTTCTGCGGCATAGCCGTCTTCTTCCGCAATGATGACTTCCAGATGTGCTAATCGATTTCCGCTTTCTTCATCGTCACTATTCTCAGCCAGCAATTGCTCTTTTTCACTGAAGGCATTCCAGAGACGTGGATTTCCCTGGAGCACAACATCACTGACTTTGACGTTTTCGTAACGGAAATGATCCTGTTTAAGCAGCCCAGGGCTTAAATTTTTTGGAATGGAGACCAAACCCTTGCTGGGCAACTCTTCACCGCTGATGATTCGCAGCAAGGTAGATTTTCCAGATCCATTGGCACCCACAAGCCCGTAGCGTTTTCCCGGATCAAAATTCAGGGATGCATTTTCAAAAAGGGTCTTCTGACCATACTGCATGGCCAAGTCGGTGATGCTGATCATGTGCTAAGAATTTTCTCGAACGGCACTAAGGTTTTGAGATACAAAAGATGATTGATTTCTTTTTTTGGGAAACCATTTGATCAAGATACCAACTGCTTAAAATTTTTCTCCTGAGTCTTTTCCTTGATTCTTCATGCATTAACATAATGAAATGAGTCTCCAAGCACAAAACGAAATACAGGAGTCCCTCTAGAGTCTAGATCGGCATCCTAAATGCCTTTTGAACTGATTCCGAATTGGCCATTATTTTGCTTTTAATGGGAATGTTTTCCAACCTTTCAAAAATGTGAATTCTGTTCCTGATTTAATCCATCCTTCATAAGGAATTCTGTTTTGCCCTAACCATGCATCGACACGCAGTTCTCAAGGAATATTCCACCTACGTTGATCCGTTGATTCCCGATGAGGAATCGCTTTTGATTCAGTTATGCGAGCATCTTCATCGCTCCGGGTTTCTTTTCGATGATGCAACTGAAGCGGAATTCAACAATGGCGAGCAGGTGATTCGGGAATTTTATGAGCAGGAAGGTCAGTTGATCCAGAAGCTCCTTCAGCCAGGTCGCCTCCAGCAATACATGAACTATCTGAAGGGACTTCAGTGGAACCGTTCCGAACTGCGAAATCGCCTGAGGCAGAAAGTGATGA
>LNZD02000008.1 GCA_001469005.2 SAR324 cluster bacterium lautmerah10 | reverse complement strand
TTACCATGATATTTATGTCCGTTCCGGGCTTTACAAAACTCTCGATCTGCCAGGAATTCCTGGTTGTGAAGGTGTAGGAATAATTGAAAAAAAAGGTTCCCAGGTAGATCATTTTGAAATTGGGGATAAGGTTGTCTACATCGACAAGCAATATGGTTCCTATTCTAATTATAAATTAATTTCTCAAGAATTGGCGATCAAGGTCCCGAAAAACATAAAAACCGAATTAGTAGCATCAAATTATTTAAGAGCAATGACTGTAATCATGCTTCTAGAGCATGTTGCAAATATCGTTAAAGATCAATGGATCATCGTCACTGCAGCTTCAGGAGGAGTAGGGAGAATGTTATGCAAATGGGCAAGCTTAATGGGGATAAAAGTCATTGGAATGGTGAGTGATTTATCCAAAGTGTATGACAAAAGCAATTCTGGCTGCGAATCTATCTTTGTGTATCATGATAAAAATCTACACAAAAAAATCATGAAACTCACTGACAATAGGGGGGTAGATTTTATTTTTGATTCGGTTGGTTCAAGCAAATTATTTGAATTGATTGATTTACTGCGTAATTGTGGTCACGTCATCAATTATGGGCAAGCATCAGGAATGATCCCTTCTTTTGAAATGTCTATGCTGGCACAAAAATCATTGACTGTTTCACGTCCCATTTTGTTCCATTACATTGAAGACCGGGAGAAATATGAATCCATTTCTAGAGGGGCTTTTCGAATTTTAAGAAACAAAGCAATTGATTATCCTAGTATTGAAATGTTCCCCCTTAAAGATGCCCATAAAACTCATGACATCTTAGAATCAAGAAAAGGGGGCGGCAGCCTTTATTTACAACCTGATTTTTAAACAAGTTATGGAATTTAAATATCCTGAAGCAATTGTTGAGTGCGATTGGTTACTCAATCAATTGAATAATGATAATGTCAGAATATATGACTGTACAACCATATTACACTATACTGATGATCATCCAGATAAACCCTATGATGTTGAGAGTGGTTATGAACTTTACAAAAAATCACACATTCCTGGTGCATCGTTTTTAAATTTACAAAATGATTTTTCAAACAATGACAGTAAATTTAAATTTACTCTTCCAAATTCTGATTATCTGGCTGAAGCCTTCCAAAACCATGGCATAGGAGAACCTTTCCATATTATCTTCTATTCAAGAAACGGGATGCAATGGTCAACAAGATTCTGGTGGATGGCACAATACTTAGGATACAAGAAGATTAGCATCCTGAATGGAGGGATTAATGAATGGGAAAGACTTGGTATGCCCACCGAATCTAAATCAAATAGTTACAAACCAGCTAAATTTGATGCTTCAGTCAATGATAGGATATTTGTTGATAAAGAATACGTTCATTCAACCATGAGTGATGATTCATCCATCTTGATCAACGCATTGCCTGAGGACCTGCATCGAGGCCAAAATCCCCGGTATGGCAGGCCGGGACGTATCCCCGATAGTATTAACATCCCATTTCACACACTTGTAGAAGCTGATAGCTTCAAGTTCAAATCACCCGATGAGATCATGAGTATTTTCTCAGACCATGCCTTAGAGAAAAATAAAACCATCGTCAATTATTGTGGTGGTGGAATATCAGCAACTTTGGACTCATTTCTATTATATCAGCTAGGGTTCAATGATTTAAAAATTTATGATAATTCCATGAGTGAATGGGCTAAAGATGACAGTCTCCCCATAGAAAAAGATTAATCAATATTCATCAAAGGAATCTATGAAAAAAGGTTACATGATCAGTGCACATAGAAGTAAAGCCGACCCTCAAAAAAGAGGTGCTTATATTCAATTAGCTTTGCCTGCTATTGAGAAGGGCGGCGGAAAAATTCTGGCAAGCACTAATGATATTGTTGCAAAAGAAAATGGCGTCAAAGAACAAACGGTATTAATTGAATTTGAAAGTCTTGAAAAAGCGCTTCAAGCTTATGAAAGTCCAGAATATCAAGAAGCCCTTAAGGCACTGGATGGAGGGGCTGATCGAGACTTCAGAATTTTTGAGGGGTTGTAAAAATCTGAGTAATCATTCTGATTATGTCGACATATCACTGGAATTCAATCTGATTATTCCTCCTATGTGCCTTTGAATAAATTTTAATTGTGACGATAACAGGGACTGATAACGTTTCTTGCAAATCCGATTGATTACAATTTACTCTCATTATTATTTCCATATCAAACCAGTTGAGTAAGGTTTAGGACCTTCTTTTCTTCCTCCATAAGATTTGAATACTCTTCCTTGAATTCGATTCGTGAAGAATCATCTCAAAGGTCCAAGACTATATTTTTCATGTATACCTTTGATGTGAAACACAGAATTCATTTTCCAACAAAAACAGAAAAGATCGTTCAAAGAAATTGCATCAATGTTCGAATTCATCGTCGTCTATTTCCCTCTGCTTTTGATTGTCGTCCTTGGGTTGGGTTTTGCGATTTGGTTTTTGTTAACTCTCCGGAAGAAACCAGACGAAGATTTTGAGGAAGATGAGACATAACTTGCTTCTGGAAGGGTTTGATTTCAGTATAAGCCAAATTCAAACACTGGAATCAAAAATAACCATGCAAACGGAATCAATCATCACCAATCAGGAAAACGTCGAGACCAAGGTTACGGATTCTTCAAAATTCTTCAATTTGAGACTTGATGGTAATCTAGGAATGCAGTTGGCTTTGATTAGCGGACTTTCGGGCATATTATACTATCTTTTTTCCTGTACTTGCCCTTCCTGAATATAAAATACCTACCATTGTTAGTCATACCCTATAAATCGCCTAGGGTGTTTTTAGCTATTGGTTGGCATTTCAGGAACCTTCAGATCCTGCCGAAGATTCAATTTCTTCCAAGTTTCCTTTTTGCTTGTTTTAAAATCTTTTTCAGAGGGATTTAAAGGTGAGCATGAATCAACAAAAGAAACTCCTTTTCAAAAAAACCAACCATCATGCATCAATAAGAATTCTATTTTTAATGACATTGTTAATTTGCAACGGGTATCAAATTTACCTTGATAACACGTATCAAATTATTTTCATTTTGTTTCAAGGTTTGTTGTTGGTTTCTTTATTTGCACCTTTGCATGAATGCTCTCATTCCACTGCATTCAAATCCAAATTCCTTAACCAGGCAGTCATGTTTTTTTGCGGGATGGTTCATCTGATGCCCTCAATCTGGTTCAAGGAATTTCATATGGAGCATCATCGACACACCCAGAATCCTACAATGGATCCTGAACTTGGAAATGAACGTCCTAGGTCGATTGGATCTTATCTTTTTTTGATTTCAGGAATCAGGATTTGGATCGAACTTGTTCATAATTTCTTCAGGTTGTTTGCAGGAATTGCAAACCAATCCTACATCAGAAAGCGCAACATCCAGAAAGTCATCCTTGAGGTTCGTTTTCTTTTTGGAATATACCTTCTACTCTTAATTCTTTCGTTCAATTCCAACAACCCATTCCTTTTGTATGGATGGATCATACCAATGATCCTTGGTCAGCCATTTTTAAGATTATTTCTGCTTGCAGAACATGGATTCTGTGATCGAACAACTGACATGATAAAAAACAGCAGAACCACGAAAACAAATTTCCTGATACGTTTTTTTGTATGGAACATGAATTACCATGCTGAACATCATTCCAGACCAGCCATCCCATTTCACAAACTTCAAACATTTCATAAAGAAATTGAACACAAAATTAAATTTCAAGAATCAGGATACTTTGATTTTCATAAAAAATACCTGATGCAACTGATCACTCAGAAAGATCTCCACTGGGCTTGATTCGATGTATCAAACCAAGAGAATGGTTCGCTGGGGGGATTGTGATCCTGCCGGGATTATCTATACCCCAAAGGCCATCGATTATGCACTTGAAACCATAGAAAACTGGCTCATTGAAGAAATCGGAATCAGTTGGATGGACATGAGAAACAAGGGGAAAGGCTTGGCAAGTGTAAAATTTGATTGTGAATATCTTTCACCAATGAAAGCCGAAACCTTTATCAACGTCTCATTGAATGTCAAGAACTTGGGCGAAAGTTCCATCGATCTTTTCATTGAAGGAGTTGATGCTCACTCAAACCTTAAATACTTCAATGTCAATTTGCGGGGGGTTTATATTGAAAATAACAACGGGAAGCTCAATTCCATTAAAATCGAAAATGAATTGAGAAACAGGTTTTCTGATTTCATTGTTTCTTGAAAACAAAACTTATATCCAACTCAAACGAAAGAAAGAACATGGAAGTAGCATTAAAGATCATGAACACCCTCGAAAAACTTGGCTTGAACCATTTTTCTCTTGAAAAAACTTCAAGCGGGCAAACGAATTTGGTGCTCAATCAGGGACTTTTAATAACATCCATTGCCGAAAATGATTCATACCAGGATGTTATTGAAAGAATCATTTCAGAATGTGTTACGGTTCGGGAAATCATGGAAGAATCTGCAGACAAGTTAGAAGATCTCCTGGTTCTAGGTTCAGAAGAAACCAAATAAGATCAATGAGATTCTGGATTGATGATTTACGAAACCCCAGGGATTACGTTCAAGACTGGGGCAAGGATGATGACATCTGGTCCAAGTCCTATGAGGAATTTATGATCCATCTGCAAATCCATGTTCAAGGTGATCAAAGGATCGGACACATCTACTTTGATTATAACCTTGGAACTGGAGGGACAGGATTGGATTGTGCCATGTTGGTCACATCCAAGGACTGGGAATGGGCTTTGGATGATCACTCAAGTTGGTCCTCTCATTCCTCAGATCCCTATGGCAGGGCAAAAATCGTTGATCTGATGGATGCTTGGAGAGTACAAACCAATCCTGTTTAGCCCATGAAGTACATAGTTAAAGTTGAAAACAAGAAAGTGTTTTCAACAAATGAACTGAACGAGGCACTTGAAGTGATTACTGCCATACGAAATCATGACAGTTCCATGAAAAGATTCGGACTCTCAAAATATCCCTACATCGCAGATTTCCTGAACAAAGAAGAAATCTATCTGATCGGTGGAAGTATCGGATCCTGGAATCAATCCTGAGTCAGAAGTACGAATTAAACATTTCCTGAACCCAATGTCAGAACTCATACCCGGATTTCCTTACAGCCTGCTGATCGGTCCCATCGCAGTGGTGATCTACTTTGTCTATTCTCTTTTCAGAAGTATTAAATCCGGATCTCAGTCTGTTATCAAGAATGAGAAAGAAAAGAAATAGAGGGGTATGAATTTGAGAAATATTTCTGGACTTTTTCAGCTTTGAGTATTGAGTCCCTATTCTTCTTATACTTCACGCATTTTTATACTGCAGGTTTGGCTTTAATCTTTTCAGTCTCATCTTCAAACCACTTGTTTTCTTGCCAAACAGAGAATTCTCATTAACCGAATAGTCTCTGGTTCTTGGTCTTTCTTAGCAGTTTTGGATTTTCCATTCTTTGAAATCTAACTTGAAAATTTCTTCAAGTTTCTTGATCGACAATCCTGAAATTTTCATTAAGAATTGTCATACAATTGATGAGAGTAGTCATTTATTCTTTTTTCTTGAATAGAATTCCCTCCAGCCAATTTCTTGCTTTTTCTAACGCTTCGATTTCAGTCAAAAATTTTGCAGATTGCTCGAAGTTTCCACTCAAACCCCAACCCAAATCTTCTTTAACTGAAGGCCAGTTTTCATGTCCCCGTTTTATTGCCGCAGGATTGTCAAGCCTGCCAAGATCTATGAACCGATGGAGAGAAATTGAGATACAATTTATTGTCAACAATTTCCCAAGAATCTNCTGGAGAAACACTGGCAGAATAACCATGACTGACTGCCCAAGAACAATATGAACCAAATTGAGGAGCATATTTCTCAGGATTATTCATGAAAAGATCTGCATGTTGCTTTGTTGCAAACAGCCACATGTGTTCATCCCATTCTACAGTGAATTTTTTATCACCCTTTAGGGCTTTATTGTTCTTAAAATAGGACACAACATCATATCCATCATTCACAAAAGCACTACCGTTTGTGTTCCATTTCGTTTTTTTCTGAGTGATTGCAAGAGAGTAAGAAGGAACAATATTGGATATGACCATCGGAATGACCAAAAAAAAGAAAATTCGTTTCATAGTGATTAGATTTTTCATAATTGACTTAATGGATATCGGTATCAATGGTTACAACTTTTACAGAATTTATAATTGATTCAGAAACATCTCAGGGTTATTGATTTTCCCATTTTACCCTGAAGATCCTTTTTCTAAGACTCCAACTACTTCTCTGCAGATATCTCAGATAAAGATGCAAATTATTGCATCAATGTTTTATTCAGTTGAATCATCAATGCCATAGGTTCCCTTAGAAAGGATATTTTACCGATCAATTTTCCTTTGACGGAATATATATAGGGAGGGACGTAAACTTAAGCGATTCTGCACTCCTGACAACGTCTCCTAACATATGGTTTTTTTTTGAAATCTTTTGAACTTCGTCTTCAACGTGTTGGGCATGTTGATACCTTCCTGAAATGGTTGAGTAAAAGGTTTTAATCTCCTCCATATCCGTCTGATAATCTCCGGTGGGATAGAACAGAGGTCCTAAACCTCCGACTTTTCTTTGATAATCAAGAAATCCGAGCACAATGGGGACATTCGCTCCATGGGCGATATAATAGAACCCGGTTTTCCATTTGTTGACACTTGCACGAGTTCCTGAAGGCGGAACCATCAGCGAAAGTTCATCAAATCGTTCGAACTGTTGGACCGATTGCTGGACAATTTGATTTTTCTGGGCACGATTGACGGGGATGCCTCCAAGCCACTTGAAAAACCCCTGGAAAGGAGCTTTGAACAACGAGGACTTTCCAAGCCAATGGATTTTCATCCTGAAATGAAACGCGAAAAAAAGTGCCAGGGGGAGGTCCCAGTTGGAGGTGTGGGGAGCTGCAATGATCACACACTTTGGAACCTCTGGAGTCTTGCCTTCCGACTTCCAACCGGCGCAAAAAAGGATCAGGTTCGAAACCCCACGAAAAAACACCCTTAAAACAGGAGTGTCAAAAATGGTGTAATTCAAAGAGATGAAAGTTTAATTTGAAAAAGGCGACACTATAGAAATGATTTGAAGAAACGGATAGTAGAAAAACATGAAATCTTGAACTTAACCAAAAAATAATTTGGCGCACCAAAAAGGAACACAGGAAAGCTCCAGTCCCAGCTTTAACCCATTACAGGATTTATGGATTGAATTCGTTTAAGCACAAACTCAATGCAACAGATCCTAGAAATATTTTTGAATTCGAGAATGATCCAGAAAGGATCGGAGGAATTGCGGGAGAGAGAATTCCCTCCCGCAGTATTTTAATTTTTTTTCTTACAAACTATTTTAACGCTAAATCAGTAATTTCATGGGTCCATGCACCTGTAGGCTTTTTAGAAATGACGGGATCAGAGCCTCCAGCAAGCAAAGTAGAAACAGTCCTCTCATAATCTTTTGGATCCAATTCCCCATTAGAGCCTGCAGTAAGCTTTGCAATTTCTCCCATCATGCGTTTCTGGTGTTTTTCAGTTTGGGCTCCAGTGGCATCATTATCTAAGACAATCTCTGCAGCTTCATCAGGATTTCTTTCAGCATATTTCCAACCTTTCATTGAAGCTCTAACAAATCTGACCATTTTGTCCTTAAAAGAGGGGTCCTTGAGTCTATTTTCTAAAACATAAATCCCATCTTCTAATGTAGCAACTCCTTGATCCTCATATTTAAAAGTTACTAACTCATTTTCTGATATTCCTGCATCTAAAACTTGATGATATTCGTTGTATGTCATTGTTGAAATACAATCTGCCTGCCTTTGAATTAGAGGATCTACATTAAAACCTTGCCGGAGAACTTTAACACCATTAGCTCCGCCATTTGTAGGAATACCCTCTTGACTCATCCAACTTAAAAAAGGATATTCATTTCCGAAAAACCATACTCCAATAGTTTTACCTCTAAAATCTGCAGGATTTCGAATTCCTGTATCTTTCCAACATGTCAACATCAATCCTGAAGACTTGAAGGGTTGAGCAATATTTACTACAGGAACCCCTTTTTCTCTAGCAGCCAATGCTGATGGCATCCAATTCAGCATTACATCGGCCCCACCTCCTGCTAATACCTGAGGAGGTGATATATCCGGAGCACCTGGTTTAATTGTAACATTCAAATTTTCATCATTGTAATAGCCTTTGTCCAATGCAACATAATAACCGGCAAATTGCGCTTGAGTTACCCATTGAAGTTGAAGCGTTAATTTATCAGCTGAATAAGCCATAGATGAAACTAGTCCAAATAGAACTATAGACAATATCTTTTTCATAAATATCTCCAGAATATTGTTAAACATTGAAGCATAAGCATAAAACAGCTTAATTTTCACGAATGGAAGGGTGCCATGATGTTAAACTTCTTTCACATATTGTAATCAAAGCATAGAACATGGAACCTGACACAGCCGCCACTAATATGGTTGCCCATACAATGTCGACATTCAAACGGCCTATTTCGGCCGATATTCTAAAACCCATCCCCACGATAGGAGTGCCAAAGAATTCTGCTACAATTGCCCCAATAAGCGCAAGAGTCGAGTTAATTTTTAGAGCATTAAAAACAAATGGTAAAGAAACAGGTATTCTAAGGAGAATAAGGTTCTGCCAATAATTCGCAGCATATGAATGGAGTAGATCTTTTTCTATTTGTCCCGTTACAGATAAACCTGTAATGGTATTTACAAGCATTGGGAAGAAAGTCATGATCACGACAACCGCAGCTTTGGATTGCCAGTCAAATCCAAACCACATGACCATAATTGGAGCGATTCCAATAATTGGTAAAGCGCTGATAAGGTTTCCTAAAGGTAGAAGTCCTTTTTGAAGAAATGGAATTCTATCAACCATGATTGCAATGATAAATCCTGAAAAACATCCCATAAAATATCCAGATAAGACAGCCTTTAAAAAAGTTTGCTGAAAATCTTCCCACAACATTGGGATTGAATTTGAAAAGGCGATTCCTATTTTTAGCGGTGAAGGTAATAGTATATGTGGGATTTTTAATCCTACTGTCAATACTTGCCATAAAAAAAGTAAAGAAATGCCAAATAAAACTGGAACAACTAAATTTATAACAAAGTTTAATTTTGAATTAAGTGATGTATCAATTTCTGACCAACTGCTTAACATTTCCCAAATCATTACACATAATGCAAATAAATACATCCACAAACCTAAACCAGCTTTATCACTCCCAATATTATGTACCCCATAAAGTAAAATATAAATTCCGAAAATAACTGAAATGCTTAAAAATAAAGAATTTTTTATATTGTTCTTATAATTCTTTTTAAAAACCATTTTCATAGAAGTGAAAATTGGAATTAATGATATTAATATGATTATCCAATTGCCATTCATCCAATTATTATAAAAAAATAACTGAATGATAAAAATGAACGTTAAGAAAGTGTATCTAATGGAGAACATAATGTTAAAAAATTTTTAATCAAACTAGCCTACCTCCCATTTTTTTGAGAACAATTTTTTCTATAGCAATCATCAAGAATACTAAGATTGCAGCTAATATTGAGGCGCAAATCAATGCACTCCATATTTGAATCGTTTGTCCATAATATGAACCAGTAAGTAATCTTGCACCTAGACCTGCTTGAGCACCTGCAGGTAATTCTCCTACAATTGCTCCAACTAAACTTATAGCTATAGATACTTTTAAGCTGGCAAAGAGAAATGGCGTTGATGATGGCCACCGCAATTTGAAAAACGTGTGGGAATCACTCGCACAATAGGTCTTCATCAGGTCCATGTGGATCGGATCCGGAGAACGTAAGCCCTTCACCATTCCGATGGTGACCGGGAAAAAACAAAGATAAGCAGAAATAATAGATTTTGGAAAGAGTCCTGTCAGTCCAATTGAGCCTAGCCCTACAATTATCATAGGGGCTATAGCAAGAATCGGTATGGTCTGTGAGGCAATGATCCAGGGCATCACACTGCGGTTCAAGGTAGGTATGTAAACAATCCCCACCGCCAGCACAATCCCAAGCAAGGCCCCGATCCCAAAACCTACCAGTGTCGATGAGATGGTAACCCAGCCGTGATAAACGAGGCTTCTTTTGGAGGTGACCTTCCGTTGGAGGATGGACTTGTTCATATCCTTCAGGATTTGATGCGGAGCCGGCAGGATCGGCCGTTCCATTGCCCAGGCATCCTGTCTTAATTTTTCAAAATTCCATTCCGTCTTCTGCCGTTCATACCGATCTATTAAAACAGGTGAATTAAGATAAACCGCACCCGCATACCAGATCAGGATGATGAAAGCCACCACCACCGAAACAGGGATCAATGAGGAATCACGCAAGCGACGAATCATTGTTCAAAAAAAATTTTGGTGATGTTGTCTTGTGAAATAGACGGGAAATGAATTTGCGCTCAATCATAACTGTGTCCGGCACGCAGTCCTTCCCGGATGCGGTGAGAAAGATCCAAAAATTCCGGAGTTTCCCGGATGTCCAGAGTCCGGTCCGGAGGAAGGTCACTGTCGATGCATTCGATGATCCGACCCGGTCTTGGAGACATCACCACGATCCTGGTGGAGAGATATGCAGCTTCCGGGATCGAATGGGTAACAAAAACAACGGTTTTCCGATTCTTTTCCCAGAGTCTCAGGAAATGCTCATTCAGTTGATCTCTGACGATTTCGTCGAGCGCGCCGAAAGGCTCGTCCATCAGAAGCAGTTCCGGATCAAAGGTCAATGCCCTGGCAATCGAAACCCGTTGCTGCATCCCGCCGGAAAGCTGCCAGGGAAACTTTTTCTCGAAGCCTTCAAGGTTGACCATTTTCAGGCTTTCTTTTGCCCGTCGGGTTCTTTCCGCAGCATCGATGCCCATGATTTCCAGAGGCAATTTGAGGTTTCCCTCCACCGTCCGCCAGGGAAATAAAGCCGGGGACTGGAACACATATCCGTACGCCCGTTGAAGACGTGCCTGTTCGGGGCTGACCCCGTTGACGACAATGCTGCCACCGGTCGGTTTTTCAAGATCGGCGATGACCCTTAAAAGGGTGGTTTTTCCGCATCCCGAAGGCCCAATGAAACTGATGAAATCTCCACGACGGATTTCAAGATTAACTTCGGAAAGAGCGTGGATGGGACTGTCCCTGGTTTGGAACACCAAATCCAGGTTTTTGGCTTCAACGGCGTTAGCCTCCGCAGAGGTCGATGCTGCACTCAAGTTGAAACCCTATTCTTCTTGTTAAGATATTTTGGTGAAAAATGGCATACCGCGCGGACCTGAATAGTTTAAAGGAGGCCCATCATCATGCCAGGAGAAAAAGAGACTCCCTAATCAGGAGCCCCTCTGAATAAACAAAAATCCGCACTAGAGATCAGTCCAAGCGGGAACCGGTCAGGGCGCGTTTAACAAATTGACCGCCCTTTTCAATCTTCTGCTCATTGTTTTCAATGATCACCCGGCCTCGGCTGAGAACAGTTTCAGTGAAACCCTGCACTTCGAAACCCTCGTAGGCAGAATAGTCGACACGCATGTGGTGGGTGCAAGGATTGTTGACGCTGATGGTTTCCTTGCGCTCGGGATCGAAGATGACGATATCCGCATCGGTTCCGACGGCGATGGTTCCTTTTTTGGGGAAAAGACCGAAGGCTTTGGCCGCGGCGGTGGAAGTGACCTCGACAAAACGGTTGAGATCCATCCGTCCTTGGACCACTCCACCGTTGTAGATCAGACTCATCCGGTTTTCCACACCCGGTGCCCCGTTGGGGATCTTGGTGAAGGATTCCAGACCAAGTTCCTTCTGTTCCTTAAAGCAGAAAGGACAATGGTCGGTGGCGATCGTTTCCAGGTCGCGGAATTTCAGTCCCTGCCAGAGTTCATCCTGGTTCCATTTTTCACGGAGGGCAGGAGTCATCACCCATTTTGCGCCTTCAAACCCCTCTTTTTCATAATAACTCTTGTCGAGGAAAAGATACTGGGGACAGGTTTCCGCGATCACATCGATTCCGCGCATTCGGGCCCTTTTGACCTCTTCCAATGCATCGGAACAGGAAAGGTGGACGATGTATAATGGGACCTTCGCGACTTCGGCAATGGCAATCGAACGATAAACACCCTCCGCTTCCATCCTGGTGGGACGGGTCAAACCATGCCACTTTGGTTCGGTGTGCCCGTCAGCAACCGCTTCCTTGATGATTTCATCGATCACGATTCCGTTTTCCGCGTGCATGCAGATCCGGGTGCCGTTATCTCCCGCCTGACGGAAGGCACGGTAAAGGGTTCCATCGTCAACATACAATACACCGGGATAGGCCATGAAGAGCTTGTAGGAAGTAATTCCCTCATCCGCCAGTTTGCGCATCTCGCCAAGCCTGGAATCCGGCATATCGGTAATGATCATGTGGAAGGCATAATCGATGAGAGCCTTGCCGTCGGCTTTTTCATGCCAGGTATCAAGCCCTTTGAGGGTCGACTCTCCTTTGGTCTGAATCGCGAAATCGATCACACAGGTGGTTCCTCCGAAAGCTGCTGCACGCGGGCCAGACTCAAAATCATCGGCACTCATGGTCCCGCCGAAAGGCATATCAAAATGCGTGTGGGGATCGATTCCCCCGGGAATCACCAGGCGGTTTGAGGCATCGATGACCTTGTCTGCCCCCATTTCCAGATTTTTCCCGATCTGGGTGATTTTTTCGTCCTCGATGAAAATATCTGCGTTGTAATCATCGACTGCGGTGACAATCCGGCCGTTCTTGATCAGTGTGCTCATAGTTTCTCCTTTTCGAATCGGTCCTGAAAAAAGGTTTCAGACTCTTTTCGGATGATTTTGGGTTATTCCCTTCAGGCTGTTTCGGTGACAGCCATCGGGTTATTCGGGTGGGTCGTCCAGTTCTGGTATTCCTTGCCGGAATCAACCCGTTCCATGGTGATGCAGTTGTCCACTGGACAAACCAGCATGCAGAGGTTACAGCCGACGCATTCTTGGTCGATGACCTCGAAACTTCGGCTTCCGTTGCTTTTATTCATTTTGATCGCCTGATGCGAGGCGTCTCAGATATTGCCAGTCCACTACATTTTTTGCAGCCATTCCACGGAAGTCCTCGATCTTCTCGTATCCCTTTTCGTCCATCCAATGATTCAGTCCTTCGATCATGTCTTCGACGATCCTGAAACCATAGTGCATGATGGCGGTGCAAACCTGCACTCCCTCAGCCCCCATGGACATGAATTCCGCCGCATCTTTCCAGTTGGAAATACCTCCTATGGCAGAAATCGGCAGGCCCAGGGTTTCAGGATCCCGGGCAATCTCCGAAGTCATGTTGAGGGCAATCGGCTTGACTGCCGGGCCACAATAACCTCCATGGGTTCCTTTGCCTTCAATGCTGGGTTCCGGGCTCATCGAGTCGAGATCGACCGAGACGATGGAACTGATCGTATTGATCAGCGAAACTCCGTCGGCGCCTCCTGCTTTGGCCGCGCGGGCGGGGTAGCGGATGTCGGTGATGTTGGGAGTCAGTTTGACAATGCAGGGAAGGTCCGAATTTTCTTTGACCCAGCGTGTAACCATTTCAACATAGTCGGGAACCTGCCCCACCGCAGCGCCCATCCCGCGTTCTGACATTCCATGGGGACAGCCGAAATTCAGTTCCACTCCATCGGCCCCGGTATCTTCAACTTTCCTCAGGATGTATTCCCAGTCGTTCTGGTTACAGGGAACCATCAGGGACACAACCACCGCACGGTCCGGCCATTCCTCTTTGATTTGTTTGATTTCGGCAAGATTGACCTCCAGGGGACGGTCGGTGATCAACTCATTGTTATTGAGCCCCATCATCTTCTGTCCGTTCAGATTCACACTGCCGTAGCGTGAAGTGACGTTGACGATCGGCGGGTCGATCCCCAAAGTTTTCCAGACCACTCCACCCCAGCCGGCCCTGAAGGCACGATCCACGTTGTAATATTTATCGGAGGGGGGTGCGGAGGCAACCCAGAAGGGATTCGGAGAAGGAATTCCTGCGATGGTGCAGCTTAGATCTGCCATGGTGTTTCCTTTTCTTTTGAGATTATCAATTCCTCAGCCATTGGTCCATCGCAATGGCTGCCTGTTTGCCCTGCTCTACCGCGTGAACGGTCAAATCCTCTCCGGAACGGATGCAGTCTCCTCCGGCCCAGATCCCTGACTGGCTGGTAGCGCCTTGTTCATCCACTGCCAATTTCCCTGAATTCATCTCCATTTCCAGGTCAAAAATGTCAGACATCATTTTTTGTCCGAGGGCGAGGAAGACACAATCAGCATCGATTTCCAAATACTCACTCTTTCCTGTCAGTTTTCCTGAGGAATCAGGTTCCGTGTACTCGAAGCGGATTCCGGAAAGCCTCCCGTTTTCCATCATCCAGGAATCGGGCTGGAGCCAGGTTCGGATACGGACGTCATTGACCTGGGCAAATTCCTGTTCGACGTCGGTGGCAGACATCTGTTCCGGACCCCGACGGTAAACCATAGTGACGTCTTCCGCGCCGAGTTTTTTGCTTTGCACAGCAATGTCGATCGCCGTGCTGCCGCCTCCGATAACGACCACCCTGCGGCCTACCGGAAGATTTTCCAGGTTCTGGGCCTGCCTGAGGTCTTCGATGTAATCAACCGCGCTGTGAACTCCTTCACCGGGGGTTTCACCGATATCAAGTTGGTTCACGTCTCCCAGGCCGATTCCCAGGAAAACCGCATCAAATTCCTCTTTCAGTTCAGACAGTTTCAGTTCTTTTCCGAGACGGACACCGCAACGGGTTTCGATGCCACCAATGGAAAGGATAAAATCAACCTCACGTTGGGCGAAACCATCCACGGTTTTGTAGGCGGCAATCCCGTATTCATTCAAGCCGCTCAATTTTTCCCGGGCTTCAAAAACCACCACATCATGGCCGAGCATGGCAAGCCGGTGAGCACAGGAAAGTCCTGCCGGACCACCGCCAACGACCGCAACCTTTTTGCCACTGGCAGGGGCTCTCTGGAAAAGCGTGTCCCCTTTTTCCATCAGCCAGTCGGTGGAATACCTCTGGAGTTCTCCGATCCGGACCGGTTGCCCTTCCTGGGTGTTCCGCACACAGACTCCCTCACAAAGTACTTCGGTAGGACATACTCTGGCGCACATGCCACCCATGATGTTTTGGCTTAGAATGTCCTTTGCCGAACCACGGATGTTGCCCGTTGAAATCTTGCGGATAAAACTCGGAATGTCGATCGCTGTCGGACAGGCATTAACACAGGGTGCGTCAAAACAATAATAGCAACGCTGGGCCTCCAGCATTGCGTTTCCGGAATCCAGCGGAGGATGGATGTCCTCAAAATTCTGCTCCAGTTGCTGGCGGCTGAGCCTGCCTGACTGGATGTCAGGTGTCTGTGACATGATACTTTATTGTTGGTTACAAATTGAATTACGGACCAAGCAGAACTCTCTGAACTTCTCCTATCGAAGCTCGATCAGGTCTTCATAAACTTCCGGACGACGGTCACGGAAAAACTGCCAGAGATTCCTGATTTCACGAACCATGTCCATGTCCATGTCGTGTACCAGCAGTCCGTCTTCGTCTTCCCCCAACTGGGCTTCGATCTTTCCACGCGGATTGACCACGTAGCTGGATCCGTAGAATTTGCCGATGTTCCAGGGCTCTTCACTGCCGACCCGGTTGATGGCACCGATGAAACAACCATTGGCCACCGCAGAAGCGGGCTGCTCGAGTTCCCAGAGGTATTGGGAAAGCCCGGCGACGGTTGCCGAAGGATTGACGATGTATTCTGCGCCGTTCAATGCCAGCGCCCGCCATCCCTCAGGAAAATGCCGGTCGTAACAAATGTAAACACCGAGATTACAGTAAGCCGTCTCGAACACGGGATATCCCAGATTTCCGGGCTTGAAAAAGAATTTTTCATAAAAACCCGCCACATGGGGTATGTGATTTTTCCGGTATTTCCCAAGATACTCGCCATCCGCATCAATCACTGCGGCGGTGTTGTAATACACGCCGACCATTTCCTCTTCATAAATCGGCACCACAATCACCATGTTGTGCTTCTTCGCATATTCCTGCATCAGTTTGGTGGTGGGGCCTTCCGGGATTTTCTCCACAGCGGCATACCACTTCGCATCCTGGCTCGGACAAAAATAGGGCTGGGTGAAAACTTCCTGCATGCAGAGAATCTGAACCCCCTTGCTGCCTGCTTCATCGATCAGCGGCAGATGGGCCTCTATCATCGCTTCCCGTATCTGTTCCGGGGACATCGAGGTATCCCCCTTGAGTGACATCTGTATCAATCCCGCACGAACTTTCATGAGTCTTCCTTAGTTTTTATGTGAATCCGGACGAGAAAAAACCTCAGCCCGGGAATTAATCTTGACCGTTCGGTCAGGTTTATTTACATCATCAGCCTACAAGAATTCAAGTTATTTTTGCTGAAATCCGCATAGGCGATGGATTTTCAGGGTTTTTCTTGAAAAAAAACAGCAACAACAAACGTTTCGTGATGGACCGTAATCCTTTACCAGGACTGAGGATTTTTTGAAAAACGATCTCTCCAAATACAAGAAGACTGCAAAATCGGTGCGCAAGAATCAGATCCGTATCAACAATGAACGCAGGATTCTGGCAGCTGCGGTTAAAATTTTCGCAGGTTACGGCTACCAGGGTGCAACGATGAGGAAGATTGCGGAAGAAGCAGGCCTTCCCAAAGCAAACCTGTGGAAGCTTTACGGGGATACTTCGAAACCAAAATGGACTTATCCCGAAAACGTCCTTTGGAGTCAAGAATCTGGGCCGAAGAAATTATACGCGGTGCTCCGCTGATTCAGGACCAGCTCGAGCAGACTCTGGCAGCATGGCTCGACACCCGGGTAAAACGCATCACCGACTGGATCAACACGGGAACAATCCAGGCTTTGAATCCGCGGATTCTGATGTACATGATCTGGGCGGTGACCCAGCATTTTGCCGATTTCGAATCCCAGATCCGGGCGCTCAACCAGCAGCAGAACCTTTCAGACGAACAATTTGCGGAAGCGAAAAAACAGGTGGTTCAAACGATCCTCAAGGGAATCGGTGCCCTCGATTGAAAGGAATTTTAGACTCTTTTACGGAAAACGGTTGGGATCCAGGAAATCAGAAGCTGATCCCGGAACCAAGAAAAATGCGGAATGGAGCAATCAGAAATGAGACCAGCCGTCCCGGACCTTCATGAACTCATCAATGATCCCCCGATAGCGTTGATTCAATTCATCGAGTATCCGGAACGATTGGTTTTTGACCAGTTTCAGTTCGGCATCCAGGTTCTGGAACTCTGAGACGTGTCGCAGTACCCACCCTTCAGTCCCCGCATCGATGAAAAAAACTTTGTTCTGGTCCTCAACAGGCTGCTGCGGATAGGTGAAACGAACCACAATTCTCCCGCGCTGTTCCCCTGCCCAATAGTGGATGGTTCCTTTTTCAGGATGTTCAAAATCTCCCTCGACGGCACTGGGCCAGTACTTTTTTAATTCCTCTTCCAGTTCCCATTTGGGATTCTCAGATGCTGCCTGGAGTTCGTTCATGATAAAGCAATTTTGTCAGCACAGAACGGGTTTGCGGATCACTGAACCGGTAGACCGCACGGTCCATCAGGTAATGAATGAATCCACTTGAAAATCCAATGACCATCACCAGCGGAAGCCAGCTTTGCCGCTGGATCCATTCCCACCATTCGGGCCACCACTGGGCGCTGTAGGCACTGTCCGCAGAGAGTGCCTCGATTTCCATCATCGGGGTCATCAGTAACGAAACCAAACATAGCAAGATCAGTACCCCAATCCGGGAACGAATGTGAAGAATCCGGGAATGCGAAGACCCTTCTGTTTGCCTGGATGAGATATCGTTTCCCCCGAGGAAACTCACCAGCCCGACTGCCCCCATCCAGTGCTGAAGGGTCCAGAGCACCAGAAAGCGGAAAGGATCGAGTACAAACGCGGCACCGACCATGACACCCAGTTGAAGCAGATACAGCAGGCGCGGCAGGCTGCCTCCCGAGCGGAATTCCCTCTGGAGCATGAACAAGAACCAACAGAGACTGAAGATCAACCCGAACTGGAGTAACTGCTGTTGCTGCCCCCCGAAGACTTCGGAGGTCAGGATCGGACCGGTCCAGTCTTCCTGGAGAATCGCGGTTCCATGCAGAACTTCCGCGAAAATCACCAACCCTCCTGCCGCCCCGAGGCAATACCAGCGGTCACGGGTTTTTTCAAAAACATCTTCGGAACCCGGGGCGAGATGACGGTAGAGACGAAGCATGCCGAAATGCTGCGCCGCAAAATGATAGATTCCCCAAAAATAATCGAGCATTGCCAGACTTAAAATCCTTAATGAAAAAGGAAGGGGCAGCAGCGATTCCGGCAGCAATAGCCAGAAACCCGTCAGCAGCAAAACGGCCAGGGGGATGAAGATGAACCTTTGCCGCTGATCATGGAGCAATGGACGGAAAGAAGGGGAAAACCAGCCGAGGTAAAGTGAACTGACTCGATGACCAATCCAGAAGAGAAATACTCCAACGGCGTAGATCGGATCCAAATCGTCAAGAAACAGAACCAGTGGAAACAGCCAGATTCCAGGAAAGATCCAGAAAAGATCCCAACCGAAACCCTGTATCCAGAATGTTCCGGGAGTTTTTGACGGGGCTTGGAAGATTTTTTGGACCAGAGGTCCGGCATTCATAAACATCCGGAACTCAGTTTACGTCTCATCGTAAAACCATTCCGGATGTTGAATTTCAGTCCGAAAGGCGTTTCCAGATCAAAGGCATGACCAGCACCGCCAACATGATTTTCAGGCTTTCGGAAAGCAGAAAGGGGATCAATCCTGCAGCCAACGCTTTTTCAAAACCGATGAAGCTGGAAAGCCAGAGGATTCCGGGAGTGAAGATCAGCAGGGTGCCGGCAAGCATGGCAGCCAGTGTTTTGGCCATCGACCGGTCCCAACCGAGGCTGGCCAGGTATCCGATGGCATAGGAAGCCATGAGAAATCCTGCAAGATATCCTCCGGTCGGTCCCACCATATATCCCAGTCCGCTGCCGGTGGCAAAAACCGGAAGGCCAATTGCTCCCTGAGCAAGGTAGAGCCCGACTGTTGCAGCACCCAATCTGGCGCCGTAGGCCATTCCGATCACCAGCACCACAAAGGTCTGCATTGTCATCGGCACAGGCCAGAAGGGAATCTGGACCTTCGCGGAAACGGCAAGAAGCACTGAGCCGGCAAAGGCCAGAACGAATTTGAACCAGATCGATTCTTCGATTCTCGGTAAAACGGTTGTCGCTATACTTGGATACATGATTCGCTCCAAAAAGGTGTCATTGGTTTGTTGAAAATAACTATCCCAGATTTTGAATCAAGGGACCAGTTTTTCCATCGAATTCTCTTAAGGAAAAAAGACGGAGGATGAAAAGTTTGGGTCACCCTTGCTTCATCCGCCAGGTTTTCATTTCATAATGATTCATGATCATTTTTATCAGAAAATCAACGGATAGGATTTATCCTTCCTCTTCATAAAATAGAGAAATCAGTTCATTCAAAATTCATTGAAAATGACTTCCTTCATCATGAGGGCTCAATCCATTTCATGGATCATTTAAAAAAAGGGGATCCCAGGATTCCACAGGAAGCTCCCGAGGCATTCATCAACCGTGAGATGAGCTGGCTTTGTTTTGCGAGACGGGTACTCAACCTGGCGGAAGACCCGGAGGCTCCGCTTTTGGAGCGGGTCAAATTCGCCGGCATTATGGGGATGATCTACGATGAGTTTGCCATGAAACGCCTGGGCGGATTACGGCGTCTGATGCAGAAAAAAAAGCATCGCCTCTCCCCGGACGGCCTCAAACCCTTGGAGGAACTTCAGTTGTGCAGGACGGAACTGACCCGGCAGCGGGGGATTTTGGCTGACCTGGTTCAGCATCAACTGCGCCCTGCCCTGAAAGCAGAGGGAATCCCGATTCTCGATCACAAGGATCTGAGCGCATCGCAAAAAGACGAACTGAACCATTATTTTAAAGATTCGGTGCAGCCCATCCTCTCTCCCCTTGCCGTAGACATCGGGCATCCTTTCCCCTTCATCAGTTCCCTGGCGCTGAACCTGGCAATCACCATCCACCGACCGGATTTAAATCAGCCGCTGTTCATCCGCCTCAAGGTTCCGACCAACCGTCCGCGGTGGGTTCCCGTTTCCGAAGGCGGATTCGTCCCCCTGGAACAGAACCTGGAGGCACATCTGAAGCAGCTTTTTCCTCGCAGCAGCAGGATCGAATGTCACCTCTTCCGTGTCATCCGCGGAGCAAAGGACGATCCCTGGGACCGTTACCCCGGGGAGCAGGAGGAAGAACCCAGTTACGAGCCCGGCAGCCTGATCGACATGGTCAGTTATGAATTGACCGCCCGGAGATTTGCCGGGGTGATTCGGCTTCAGGTCAGCCAGGGAATGCCTCAAGAGCTCAAGCTCTGGATCTGCCGTCAACTTGAAGCAGATCCAGAAGACATCCATGTAATCAAGGGATTGCTTTCACTCACTGACCTGGCCCGTTTCCAGGTTGAGGGGCGCTCGGATCTCCATGATCCGCCTCATTTCCCGGTGATTCATCCCCGACTGAGGAATCTGGAACTCGAAGACCCGGATTCACTATTCTCGGAAATCCGCAAAGCAGATCTGCTTCTGCATCATCCCTATCACGATTATGAAACCTCCATCCTCCGCTTTCTTGAATCTGCGGTTCGTGACCCCAAGGTGTTGGCATTGAAGTTGACGATCTACCGCACCAGCAGTCGTTCCCCCATCATCCAGATCCTCAAAGAAGCAGCGATGGCAGGCAAGCAGGTGGTGGTGTTAGTGGAAATCACCGCCCGTTTTGATGAGGCCCCGAACATCGCCTGGGGTGAAGAACTGGAAAAGGCCGGTGTCCACGTGGTTTACGGAGTCAAACGTCTGAAAACCCATGTCAAACTCGGATTGGTGATCCGCGAGGAGGAAGACGGCTTGCGCCGTTATGTCCACCTCTCGACGGGGAACTACCACACCGGGACGGCCAAACTGTATCAGGATCTCGGCATCCTGACCTGCAATGCCGAGCTGGGTGAGGGGGTTTCAGCGGTTTTTAACGAACTCTCCTCAGCGCTTCCGGCAGAAGAATACGGCCCTTTGCTGGTGGCTCCCCACAACCTTCGCCAGCGATTCACCCAACTGATCCGGATTGAAGCGGAAAATGCAAAGAATGGGAAACCCTCCGGAATCCGAGCCAAGATGAATCAGCTCCAGGATCCACAGATCATCCATGAACTGTATCAGGCCAGTCAGGCCGGGGTCCCGATCCTCCTCAACGTGAGAGGTCTCTGCTGTCTGAAACCCAGGATTCCCAACCTCTCGCCCACCATCCGGGTTTACAGCACCCTCGGCCGTTTTCTCGAACACGGGCGGATCTTCCGCTTCGAAAATGCGGGAGATCCCCTTTTTTTCATCGGGTCCGCAGACTGGATGAGACGGAACCTCGATAAAAGGATGGAAACCATCACCCCGGTTTTTGATGAGGGAGTCAAACAGGAACTGGAGGAAATCCTCAACATTTATGAGGCGGACAACTGCACTGCATGGGATCTCTATGAAGACGGGCATTACGAGCGGAGGGAGCCCGATGTCGATGAAGACAAACGCTGTGCCCAGGATACTTTCATCCGCCTCGCCGCAGAACTTTAGGCAACGGATCCCCTCTCCCGAGACTAATGGTTTCTTTCAAAATCGTCTTATGCTAAGTTTGATTCCGGATGGAACCAACCACGGACACAATTAAAAAAATCCGATTTGCAAAAGACATGATGACTCGATTGCTCATCCTGAGCTGTATGACTTTTTGGGCAGGCGGAATGCTCTCCGCGGAACCTGCCCTGGCCCCGCACCTGAGTATCCCTTTTAAAGACACAGGCAAAGGTTATCATGACCGTCTTCCCTGGGCGGTTTCCTATCTTCCCAAGTTCGACTGGAGCAAAAAATTCGGGGAACTCGAGGATCACCGGAGAAAGAGTTTCCAAAAAGGTGTGGATGAGCTGGCCCAGTTCCAGCTTTTTCAGAAACAACGCATCCAGAGGGTTCGCAACACCAACCAACGCGTCGAAGCACTGATCCGAACCGTCAACCGGAAGGTGCCGGAATGGGCCTTCAAGAATTGATTCTTCCTGGATATTCCTGACCCGATGCCAGAAGGAGAAGGACTTTAGTTCGCTTCCAGGTAACGCCCGATCAACGGGGCCAGATCTTTTTTTGCCCGATCCGAGATTTTCGCCCGGTCCGTGATCAGGGCAAACTGCAGCGCGTTTTCCTGGGAATTGGGAAAATCCGACGGAAGTTCCTGAAGGGTTTTCACCAGAATCCTGCGGGCCGTCTCCACGTTTTCGTGCATCACCTTGACCACATCCTCCACGCTGACTTCCGCTTCTGAATCATGCCAGCAGTCATAGTCGGTGGCCAGAGCGATGGAGGCAAAGGCCATTTCTGCCTCACGCGCCAGCTTGGCTTCCTGGGCATTGGTCATGCCGATCACCGATGCCCCCCAGGAACGGTAGAGTTCCGATTCGGCCCTTGAGGAAAATGCCGGGCCTTCCATGCAGATGTAGGTGCCTCTCTCATGGACCGTGGCGCCCACCTTGTTAGCCGCCTCCACCAGCCTCGAGCTCAGTTTTGAGCAAACCGGATCTCCGAACTGGACATGCCCCACCAGGCCATTCCCGAAAAAGGTGGAGCTTCGATGACGGGTCAGATCAATGAACTGGTCCGGAAAGACCATGTGCCCCGGGGCGATTTCCTCCTTCAAACTGCCGACTGCTCCTACCGAAATCAGGTGTGTCACTCCAAGTTTTTTCAGACCCCAGATGTTGGCCCGAAAGGGAATTTCGGTCGGCATCAGCACATGTCCGATCCCATGCCTTGGAAGAAAAGCCACCGGGACCCCGTGGATTTCTCCTGTGACAAAAGAAGAGGAGGGTTTGCCGAAAGGCGTCTCAAGGTGAATTTCTTCTGTCGCCTCCAGTTCTTCCAGGTGATAAAGACCGCTGCCGCCGATGATTCCTACTCGCATGGTGTTCTGTGGATGAGGTGTGATGAATGTCTGATGGATCCCGGGATTCAGGCCTCCGTTCCGGGAGGTTCCCGAAAGAGTGCATGGTATTCTTTGTTGGGCTGCATGTCCACTGCGGATGCCATGCGGTTGCTCATGTTGAAAAACGCCGCCACCGCGCCGATGTCCCAGATGGCCTTGTTGCTGAACCCATGCTCCCTCAATAGTTCCCGATCCGCTTCCACAATTTCATGGGGCTTTTCCGTCAGTTTCACCGCAAAATCGAGCATTACCCGTTGCCGGGGTTCCAACTCCGCCGTGCGGTAATTCATCACCATCAGTTCTCCCAATGCAGGATCTTTGGAAATCCTCCGAACCGCGGAACCATGGGCAACCAGGCAGTAAAAACAATGATTCACAGAAGATACCGCCACCGCAATCATCTCACGCTCGAGTTTGCTTAATTCCGATTCTCCGAGCATTAACTCATCATACATCGCCATGAAGGGTTTGAGCTTTTCTTCGTCGAAGGAATAGGCACGCAAAACATTCGGCACAAAACCGATTTTTTCATCGCAGACCGCAAAATATTTTTGCACTTCCGGAGAAAGCTCTTCCCTCCGGGGTTCCTTCAACTCGAGAGCCGTGATGTAACTGGGTTGGGACATGATTTCACTCCTTTTTGAATTAAAACTATCAGCTTAAGTCCTCTCTCCAAAGCCGCAAGACTGACTCTCCGAGAAGGCGGTCCCTTAAATTGAATTGATGTTGGTTCTATCGAGAGAGGAGGACCTTATCCCTTATGAAAGGGACTTGAACCAGCAACTGCTGAAGATGGGTGGTAGGGATTCCCTGTTATTTTTTGTTTTAGACAGGAACATTTTTGAAGGATGATATTTGGTATGTTTAGAAAACTTGTTTAACACAAACAGAACAAATTTTATTGATTGATGTAACCGGTTGTCATGATTGCAATAGTAGTAAATGCAAAACTGCCTTCTTGCTCTGCTTGATGCAGTTGTTTTCTCCATAGATCTACTTGATCTTCTGAAATCCCCTTTTTTATTGCAGCATTGACCATATTGACCTCATGAAATTTGGCAAAAGAATTTTCATCTCTTTTTGTGATAAAAAAAGGAATCTCATGTGTCCTTATATTTTTGAATCCAAGCTTCTCTAATTTACCATTTAACTTTGTTGGTAGCATAGGATGTTTTTGACCTTTGACCACTTCATGCATCAAAGAATTAAGTTCTTTGTCAGGTCCATGAAATCCAAAATAATCCCAAAGGGTTGAAATATTTACAAATCTTGAATGATTCTTTAAAAGACGTCTGATCTCGTTTAATGCAGCATCAACATCTTCAATGTATTCAAGAGTTTGAGTGGACGTTATGGAATCACACGAAGCATCGTCCATGTCAATTTCATCAGCATAGCAGCATAGAAATTCAGTATTCTCGAAGGATTGACAACGATCTTTCGCTGATACTATTTGAGTTTCACTAGGATCGACACCAATCGCTTTGCCGTTAACTCCTACTCCCAAAGAAATTGCTTCTACCAGTTGGCCCCCGCCACAACCTACATCGATAATCGTTTGACCTCCTTCTATATTTAATTCTTTTAAAATATTCTGTCTTCTTGCAATCCCAATGGAAGTTTCAGACATTTTTTGCTGAATTAAACTTATGTCTTTGTCAAATTTCATTTTTTTTAGAAAGTTATTTTAGTTCAATTAACTATCGTAAATGAACAATATTTCAGTGATTCTAATTTAATTTCCATCCTTTAAGATTTCTCTTTCAGAGCCATAGCGCCATGCCTGGGTTTTTTTGAGGATTCCTTTGGTAATGATCGCATGAATTACTCTGACAAAAATCGAAACATAGACGATCAACATGGCCATTGCTGCTGCTCCAGCCACATCACCTTGTTCATCAAGATGAATGGAGGAAACTGAAGCCAGAGTCGTATGGTAAGTATACAAAAAAATCACCCCTGAGACCGTGGTCATAGCGTTGACAAAAAGATAGATCGAGATATCAAAAATGGTGGGCAAACAAACAGGAAGAGTCACTCGCCAAAACATTTTATAGATCAGAACTTTCAAAGAAAGAGATACGGCCTCAAACTCTTTATCCATTTGTTTCAGTGCGGTCACCCCCGTGAGGTGTGAAACTGTATAAAAATGAACAATTGTATTGATGACCAAAATGGCCATGGTTGCATAAATGAAGTTCAATGGATTCTCTTTTGAATTGAAGTAAAAAATATAAGCAAGACCAAGAACCAAGCCTGGAACCGCCATAGGCATCAAGGCAAAGAATTGGACAATTCCTCTAAGTTTTTCATCAGACTTAATTTTCTCAACAACATAGGCTCCAACAAAAATCACCACCGTTCCAAATACAGCCGTGTAAAAAGCCATTTCCACAGAATTATAAAATGATTCCCATCCCAGACCTGCGACTTCGAAATGATAATGCTTGAGGGTCAGTGAAAGATTATAAGGCCAGAATTTAACCAAAGCCCCGAACTGAGCCATTCCAATCATCAAAAGAATGATGATGGCAATGATAGAACAATATCCAAACATCAACATATCCACTCCCCAACTCTTTTTGGGATTAAATACAACCGATCTAGAAGTAAGGAGTGAGATCTGCTTTTTTCTTGAATACTGATCAATAAAGAATGCCACCATAGCAGGGATGAGTAAGACTAATGAAATGACGGCACCCATCTGAAAATTTTGCATTCCTACAACTTCTTTATAGATATCTGTAGCAAGTACATTGTAATTTCCCCCAATGACCTTAGGAACGCCAAAATCAGTAAAAACCTGGGTGAATACTACGAATGTTGTACTGATGATTCCGTATCGTGCACCTGGAATGGTGATGGTAAGAAATGCCCTTAATTTGGATGTTTTTAAAACTTCTGCTGCTTCATAAAGTCTGGAATCGGATAAGGATAAAGAAGTACTCAAGATCATTAGAGCATGGGGAAATGTCCAATAGATCGAGGCCAGGATAATCCCGATCGGGCCATAAATCGAATGGCCGAACAACAAGGCTTTTAAAATCCCTTTATTCCCAAACCAATAAACCAATGCAATGGCAGCCAATATGGACGGACTTAGTAAAGGAATCAGTGCAATCAACCGGAAGAAACCCTTGAATGGCATGCAGGTTCGTGTGATGGCATACGCAAAAAGAAACGCGAACACGACAACAAAAATGGTTGAAACAATTGCAATGAAGAGACTGTTAAAAAAAGATTGAAATAATGCCGGCTCCTTAAGATAAAGCGCATAATTTGACAAACCAATGAAGTGACCTTTTGAATCCTGGACACTCTTAATAATCAATGCCCCGAGTGGAAGCACTAAAAATAAAAGAAATAACAGGATATAGGCTGCCAGCATCAACTGACCAATACGATCACTTAGATCTTTGCTTCTTTTCAATTGAGGTTGATAGGTTTGATTAAAAAATTCAGGAATTTGGGTAAACTTTAATTTGATCCGGAGGAAAGATGAAGTAGATCACCGAACCCTGGTTTAAATCAAAATTGGTTTGAGAAGTGTTGGCGATATCGATCATGAGAAGTTCTTCGGACAAGGAGGGAGATTCTACATAAAGACGTTGAAATGAACCTAAAAATTCGTTCTCTTTGATGGTTCCCTGGATACAGTTTTGTTCATTGGATTTGTTTTGACTTATCAGGATAGATTCTGGCCTGATCGCAATTTTTACTGAACGTTCTTCTGCTATGCCTGTTGTATTACATTCCAACTGAATATCCTTACAGAAAACCTTATCCTGGTTTACAATACTGGCGTCGATAAAATTGGTTATTCCGATAAAATCTGCAATAAAAGGAGAATTAGCTTTTTCATAGATTTCTCT
>LNZD02000007.1 GCA_001469005.2 SAR324 cluster bacterium lautmerah10 | reverse complement strand
ATCCTGATCGATCACTTGCCTCAGTGGACCAGGCAGTTCAACAGGAGGGGAATTTGAAACCAAATCAACCCAAAGCAATCCGCCAACGTTATTCCTATCGTTTCTCATGGCCTGCTGCCCGGGAGGGTTTTTATCAACGGTTTCCCCAACCGGGTGAAATCATCCATAAGACAAGGTTTTATGGAGCGAACTTATACCAGTTGGATTCTCTGGGAACACTTCCTGAAATACCTTTAAACAAGACACCGCTTCAGGAAAATCATTATCTTTTTCAAAAAGATGTTCTCACCAACCTCCCTGGACCTTCTCTTTATGAAGCAGATTCACATCCGGGGGTATTACCAAGGCAAGCCCTGTTTTATATTGATTTGGCTGCTGAAAAAGAAGATATTTTATTGTTTCAATTAAGGCTTGTTGATCGTCTGGGCAACGAGGGTCCTTCAAGTTTACCTACCGTAATTTCCCTTCCCAGGTTGATGATCGCTGAAAAAAATTGGAGTTCCAAAGGCATCAGCCCCTTCACCCATTGAAAGTGAATTTGTTTTCAAAATTATTCTTACTGGCTATTCCATTAGTGGGATTGCTCTCAGCCTGCGGAGGCCTCTCTGAGTCCCGACAAATTCCTCGACTGACTCAGGAAAATGTCAATTCCTTCATCGTCGAGCAGAAAAAAATCATCCGTGAAAATGAAGATAATGCTGAAGCGCATTTCGGACTTTCAAGAGGTTACCTGCTGAAAAAAGAATATGAATCGGCGGAACAGCATGCCCGTATTGCCACCCGCATCGATCCTTTGAACCCCGCATATTACGAGCAGTTAGGAACAGCACTTTATGCGCTTCAACGCTACAGCGATGCCCTGACTGAACTGGGCACTGCCACCGACCTTGATCCCGAAAGGGTTTCCGCTTATCTGCTGCTGGCAAGGGTTTACGAACAGATCGGAGACACTTCAAGAGCGATCGCGGTGTTAGAGGAAATCCTGCAGCGTGACCGGTATTACGTTGAGGCATTGTTTTTTCTGGCAAGGCTTCAATTACGGCAACATGAGTATGACAGTGCCATCCGGGTGCTGGATGAATTGATCCGGCTTGAGCCCTCAAATCGTGAAGCACTCCTGTTGCGGATCCAGGCCTACTCAACCCAGGGAAGTTTTTATTATGCAAGGACGCTGATCGAGGAAATGATTCGTGAACATCCTGATTACCAACCCCTTCAACTGGAATTGCTGCGTATTCTTTTCTCTCAGGGTCAGTGGGGTGAAGCAAGGACTTTGATTAAAAATCTAGAATCTGAAACAAAAGCCAATGCGGAAATTTCTCTGCTCAGAGCCTATCTCGAATTGAACCGTGAGAATTTTGAAACCGCTAAGACGCAATTCCGTCAAACCCTGGAACAGGATCCTCGAAGTGTCGATGCCCTGCTCGGGATGGCTTCGATTTCACTTCGAAGCGGCCGTCTTGAAGAGGCATTGGAAACCTTGAATCAGGCCGTTGAGATTAATACCCGGTTGGGTCGGGTACATTTTCTCCGTGCAACCGTTCTTTTCAGAATGGGGGATTACCTCCAGGGAGACCTGGCGCTGCAGAGGGCGATTGAAAATGATCCACAGGAGCCTGATTTCCAATTACTGTCCCTGAGAAGGCGTTTGATGAGAGGAGAAACCGATGCAGTGGAACAAAGTCTGCGTCGTCTTGAGGAAAAATATCCGCTGAAATTGGAAGTCCTCCAGTTACGGGCCAGTCTGGCTGCTGTTCGGGGCGATTATGCCAGTGCTGAACAGTTACTCAGTCAGGCAAGAGTCACCCATCAAAGTCCTCTTCTTGATTTTTCACTGGCCAGGATTTATTACCTGCAACGCAAATACCGATCTGTGTTGGCGTTGACCGGCCCTTTGTTGAATCAGCTTTCAGGAAGTTGGGAGGTGGTCTACCTTCATGCGCTTTCCCTGGCTCCCCAGCAATCATGGGAAGAAGCCCTGGAAATCAGTGAACCTTACCTCACCAATCCTGAAAGCCGGGGCTATGCCCACAGGCTTGTAGGTGACCTCTACCTTTATCAGGGTAAGGAATCCGAAGCTCAGAAAGTCTACCGCCAGGGACTGGAAAATCATCCGGATCATCTTTTTCTGATTGAGGCTCTCAGCGCGTCATTAATGCTTGGAGGTCGTTGGGAGGAAAACGAAGAACTGCTGGTCAATGCACTTGAAAAAAACGAACGTTTGCAGGGAAATCCCTCATTACAGTTGGTGTTTCTGGATCGCCTGGCATTGACTCTGCAGCAGTTGCAGAAAACAGATCAGATGCGTTTTGTGATCCGCGAATATCATCAACGTAACGATCCGATGCTGGTCAACAGGATGTTTTCAATGGAAGAACAACTGCTCTTTCCTCTGACATCAAGCAAGGTCGGACCGGAATGGCTTTTTCTGCCTGAAGCGGCTGTGGAAGGAGTCGAGTGAATTCAATCAAACTCAGAAATTATTTTTTTCAGTTGCTCGAGGTAGACCGCGGCCTCGGGAGTATTATCACCAGGAGCCCAGCTGGCAAACTCTTTGGCTTTTGCAGGTTCATAAGGACCAGCCTTTACTTCGTAAAAAACACTCCCACTCTGAAGAGAGACAATGGTGTGATACCAGCCAGCGGGAATGTCTGTACCAAAATGTTCAGTTTCCAAATCAAGCCGACAAACATGTTCGACACTCCCATCATCCTTGAAGAGTACCACAACCCCCTTGCCTCGCAGAACGAAGAAGGCTTCATCACGGGGAGGTTCAAGATGACGATGGGGTCGAATATAGCTTTCCGGTTCAATGGCATTCAGCATCCGATTCGCTGTGTCCTCAAGCTGATGAAAATTGAAGTTCATTCTTCTCCGCTCGGAAGCTCGTGCTTCTTTAACCACCTGATCAAGAAGATCGGAGTGGATTTGAACAGGGTTTTTGGGCATCGTCTGGGATTACTTTAATTTATGATGAAGACTGGGCAAGATTGCAAAAATTAACACGAATCAAGTATGAACAATACCAGGAAACGCAGTAAAAATTTTCAAAGTGCATTTCACGCCGCAGAAGCGATGTCCCATGACCTGGCACTCCAGCGTGGAAAGAAAACTCCTGTTTTTGAACAATCCGGAGTGGAAGGACTCTTGTCCAGCAAAGATATTGCAGCTCAGATCAAACTCCTTAAAAAGCTTGATGTCGATGGTTACATTCAAAGAGTCATCACCCCATCGGAATCCCAGAAAAGACCGAGCAGCCCTGAAATCATCCGTCAACTTGGCGCAAAAATCATTTTTGAGGAGTCAGAAGGGCCGCTTTATATGGCAGAAGGTGAGTTCGAAATCGGAGGTCTCACCCGGAGGCTGGGTTTTATAGCCCAAAATCATAAATCCCAGAATGGGGTCTGGTATCCGAAGCATCATCGCAAGGCTGCGGAGATGGTACGTTTTTATGCTTCACATGCAATGCCGCTGGTGACTTTTATGGATACCCCTGGTGCAGCAGCGGATGCTGAGGCCAATCTCCAGAATCAGTCCCACAGCATCTCTTTTTTCATCTCAGAGATGGCGAACCTGCAATTGCCCGTGGTAGGAGTGGTTTTCGGAGGAGGATACAGTGGAGGTGCGATCCCCTTGGCCACAGCCAACCTCCTGCTTTCCGTCCGGGAGGGAGTTTTCAATACCATCCATCCTAAGGGGTTGAGTAATATCGCACGAAAATACAATCTCTCCTGGCAGGAATCTGCAAAATACATTGGTGTTTCCGCCTACGAACTGCAGTCCCGGGGATATTTCGACGGAGTGATCGACTACAGCTATGACCAGCCGCATCAAATCAAGAATTTGACTCGTGCCATCATCACCGGCATCGAAAGTGTGGAAATGGATGCGGTCAGGTTTCTCAAGGAACATGATTTTTTCTTTCAGCATTACCGTGACAGTATCCAGCATTACCTGGATCCTTCGGAACTTTTGATCGAAAGCAATCGGCGCACGGACCGTCCGCCAACAGGGACCCTGAATATTTTTGGGGATGTTTACCGATTCATGCGTTTCCTTAGAATGCGGCAACGTATCAGCAGCCGGACGGTTTATCAGTATTCGAGGCTCAGTCCCAGGAAAACTCCGGTTGGAAGGCTTCAACAGAGACGCGAAGAGGAACGACGGGAAAATTTCAAACGCTGGGTCTCTTCGACTTTGGAGATCCGTTACAACGAAACGCTTTTTAAACGTTACGAAGCATTTCTCTCATCACGTGAAGTCCGCGACAAAGAACGGAACAAATTCACCCGTTTTTTCATGGGCGATCCCCGTGAAAATTTCCTTAAGTCCATTGAGGATCTGGTCACCGAAATCCTGATTTACCTCTACAATCACTGGAAAGACAATGCGGCAGAAAACCTGATCGAACTCTTTGAATACCTCCAACGCAGCGAAATTCATGAACTTCCCCCGGGAAATCCCGTTTTACTGGATTTGTTGCAGAACCCAGAGATTCAACCTGTCTTCATTGAAAATTATCAGAACATCATCCTCTTTGATTTGCTTTACAACCAACTGATTGATTCGTTGCCCACCATTGCAGGAGAAGTCAAAGGGAACAACAGGATTTCCAGGGAATCCGTAGAAAACCTGTTTGACGTCGCCTTCGAAGGAGCACTCAAGGAATTTGAGAAAAGTTCGCTGAGTTTCGAAAGCGAATGGCTCCGGGATCATTTTTTCAAATGGCTGGTCCGTTTCATCGAACGCAAAGACTGTGATGAAGTGATGGGGACCATCAGCACCTGGAAACGGGTGGTATTTCCACGAATGAGCCCCCCCCTATTCGGTGTGGTCCGGTATTTCTTTTCAGGTTTACTTCCTTCTTTGTATGACGAACAACAGGGTAAGGGACGTTTTGACGGAAAAATCACACCGCGTAACATTGGCATCAAGGATTTCTGGAATCGGCTGGATCAGGCCTACAAGGACCTTTTGATCCAAAACCTGCTTCGTGAATCGAAGAAAAAAACGATTTCTCCGAAGATGGTGATTGAACAATTCTTCACCGGATTCCAGGAACTCTATGGAGAACGCATCACCTCCAACCCCCTTCAGTTTCCGGGTTTTCGAGATGCCATCGAAAGAGCCTTGTCTTCAGGCGTCGTCCCCTGTGGAGTAATCACCGGACTTGCCCATTTTGAGATCCCAAAAGAAGCACTTAACCAAGGAAAAAACCTATCCTTGAATGGGTCCGAATCCGATTCTGCATCAAATGATGCAACTAGCAAAAACAATCTCCGTTATCGGGTTGGACTGGTGATCAGCAACAATGAGTTCCAGGCAGGTGCATTTGACATGGCCAGTTGTGACAAAGTATGCCGCTTGCTGGATGAATGCGCACAAATGAAACTCCCTGTGATCATGTTCATTTCTTCTGCAGGAATGCAGACCAAAGAGGGAGCAGGATCCTTGTTTTCAATGTCGATCATCAACGACAGGCTGACTCGTTTCATCAAGGACTTCGACTTACCGGTAATCTGCTTCGGCTTCCGAGACTGTACCGGGGGAGCTCAGGCCAGTTTCATGACTCATCTGCTGGTGCGGACCTATTACCTTTCGGGCACACAAATGCCATTTGCCGGGCAACTGGTTGTGGAGAGTCACCTTCCTGCTCATGCCACTCTGGCCAACTATCTCTCAGCCAACAATGAGTCCATGGACGGTTTGGTGGCCAATCCCTTTGATGAGAATCTGGATGAACGTTTGAAGGAGATCGACCCCCAGATTCCAACAGCCCAGCATCAGGTGAAGGATGTGATCGCGAGAATTCTGGCTGGAGAATACCAGTTATCAATTCAGGATCATGCCCCGCGTTTTAGCCGGAGCGATAAAATCCGGCCAAAGAGCATCAAGCGGGTCCTGATTCATGCCCGTGGATGCACCGCCGCCAGATTGGTGCAGGGGGCTCAGCAGGCTGGACTCCAAGCAGTATTGGTTGCATCGGATCCCGATATGGAAAGCAAACCGGTGAAACAACTCGGTGAGGATGACCGGCTTGTTTGCATTGGAGGAAATACCCCGCAGGAAAGTTATCTCAACGCCATGAGTGTCATCCGGGTTGCAGAACAGGAAGAAGTCGACGCGATTCATCCCGGGATCGGTTTCCTTTCCGAATCTCCACGTTACGCGCGTATCTGTCGAGAGCACGGTTTTAATTTCGTAGGGCCCCGGGCTGACAACATGGATCGCATGGGGAACAAGTCAAATGCGATTGCAACCGCGAAAAATCTGAATATCCCCGTCGTTCCGGGCAGTGAAGGAGCCTTGACCGATCCCAGCCATGCCGCCAGTGTGGCGCAGGAAATCGGGTTCCCGGTTTTGATCAAAGCCGCACACGGAGGAGGAGGAAAAGGCATTGGAGTGGTTGAAGACCCCGATTGGTTTCCTTCCACTTTCAGCCGTATGTCCCAGGAAGCCCTGAGTGCTTTTGGAAACGGGGACCTCTACCTGGAAAAATACATCACTTCCATGCGCCACCTTGAGGTGCAGGTACTTCGTGACACCAAAGGGAATTCAAAGCTTCTCGGTATCCGTGACTGCTCGGTCCAGCGTGATTACCAGAAACTGATCGAAGAATCAGTCTTCAACATTCCCAAAAAAACCCAGCAAATCCTCTTTGACCATGCCCTGAAACTGATCAACCACATTGATTATGTCGGAGCAGGTACCGTGGAATTCATCTATGACTTGAAGGAAAAACAGGTTTATTTCATGGAAATGAACACCCGCCTCCAGGTTGAACACCCAGTCACCGAAATGGTCTCCCAGGTAAACCTCGTGCAGCAGCAGTTTGAAATTGCCCAGGGCAAAAACATCGCCCAACTCCCGGTCAGGTTCGATGGACATGCGATCGAGGTTCGAGTTAACGCCGAACGGGTCGAGGTTCAGGATAATGGATCTCTGAATTTTGTCCCTGAACCGGGATATGTGGGGGAGGTACACTTTCCGGATGAAACCCATGTCCGGGTCATCAGTGCTGTTGAAGAGGGTTCCTTGGTTCCTCCCTATTATGACAGCATGATTGCACAGATCATTTGCTGGGGTTCCTCCAGAAAAGAAGCCTGTTCACGGATGCTGGATTACCTTGGGAAAGTAAGACTTGAGGGAATCTCAACCAATCTTGCTCTAAGCCGCATGATCCTCAGCGATGCGGAATTTCTCAAAGGACGATTCGATACCGGGTTTCTCAAGGGTTTTCTCGAACGCATTGATTTCAATGAATTGAAATCCCGGATTGAACATGATTCCGGAGATTCCGGGAAAGGACTGAGTCAGGAAGAACTGCTGGTTCCGGAAACCAATGAAATCAAAGTCATTTCTCCGCAGATGGGAGGTTTTTACCTGAGCCCTTCCCCGGAAGAGGATCCTTTTGTCCGGGAAGGGCAGGTCATCGACATCGAACAGCCCATATGCCTGCTGGAATCGATGAAAGTCTTTTCTGAAATCAATCTTGCCCATTTCAAGAGTGACGACGGTCAACTGCTTTACCCTCAAAATCAGCATTACCGGGTCACCCGGGTGATTGCCGAGGACCGCCAGACTGTAAACGAAGGAGACTTGCTTTTCATTGTAGAAACGGTTGATAAGAGCATTGCCCTGAGCAATTAAAAAATTTGATTTAAAGAGAGAGCTCCTCCCCTCCCAATTCTCTAGGGAGAATATCCGTAAATCCTCGTATACGGGCCTAAATAGTGTCGTGATAAACTGACAACGTCCTGTCGTCAGTTCATCCTTTGCATCAATTTCCATTGTGTGCTGGCGGATTGGATTTTCCATCCATCTGGACGGCTCATCTTTCCCAATGCAATGGAGGCATTTCCCATGAATGAAGCTGAAGTAACTGCTTCGGAACGTCCTAAATCCAAACGTCCCCCAAAAAAATCTTCTCCGGCAAAGTCAGCAAAATCGCAGCCAAATCCTGATTTAAAAGCTCAGGTTCCGTTCCCGGGTATCGAATCGGTCATGCACGGGAATGGGGCGGTTGCCCATGTGATGGAACATGTATGTGACGGAGTGATCGGTTACCCCATCACTCCGTCCACTGAAATTTCTGAAATTTATGAAGCCTACCGGGCCTCCGGAGGAATCAATGTCTGGGACAGACGTCCTTTTTTCTTTGAACCGGAAGGAGAGCATTCGGCACAAAGCGGTGCGATGGGTGCGGCATTGACCGGGGGAAAATACATTTCCAACGCCTCTTCGAGCCAGGGCATCCTCTATGGATTGGAATCCCATTTTGTCACGGCAGGAAAGAAGATTGGAGGTTTTGTTCTCCAGATCGCAGCACGGGTGGTTTCACGGAACTCCCTGAATGTGATGGCCGGGCATGATGATGTTTATGCCCTGCTTCCATCGGGATATACGATTTTTTTTGGCAGCAATCCCCAGGAAGCCGCGGATCTGGCAGCGATTGCTTACCGCAGTAGTTCCCTCTCCTTGATCCCGGCCGCAAATGCAATGGATGGATTTTCAACCAGCCATATGCAGAGCGAAGTCCTTCTCCCGGAACCGGAACTTTTAAAACGCTATCTTGGCGATCCCAGCGAACGCATCCCTTGCCCTTCTGTGGCTCAAGAGATTCTGTTCGGGGCCCGGGGAAGGTACTGGCAGTTGAATCATTTTCTTGAACATCATTCCCTGGAATTCGATCCAGAAGCTTTTGATAATTTAAAAGATTTTCTCAAAAAGAATGAAAACCAACTGGATCAAGATTCTGCTGAATCACTTCTGCAGGAAAGCCTTCAATGGGTACCGCTCGAGATACAGGGCAGTTGGAAAAGACAATGGGTCCACTCGCACCGCAAAGGAAGCCGACAGCGTGTTCCGGCCCTTGTAGACCCTCATAGCCCTGGTCTTACCGGGGGAGTTCAGAATCAACCTGATTTCCAGGCTGGCATTGCCGATCATTTGAGTCATTTTGCCAGTGAAGTGCCACGTTTTGTGGTCCAGGCAATGGAAGAATACACGACACTGACCGGACGGGAATATCATCCGGTGCAAACAGTCTGGACGGAAGACGCAGATTGGATTCTGCTTGGGATGGGTTCGGTAACCGATGATGCCGAGGCTGTCGCATCCCACCTTCGCAATCAAGGCAAGCGTGTCGGGGTGGTATCGGTCAAGTTACTTCATCCCTTCCCTGAAGCGGATGTTATTCGTGCACTGCAGGGCAAAAAGGCGGTGACCGTACTGGAACGTTCCGGGACAACCGCCCTCACCCAACTCGTCAACCAAGCTCTCTACCGAAGTTTCGAAAATCATCATACAGAGCGTCATCCAGGGATTCCCGGATTGAACGAATTGCCTTCGGTCAGCACCGCGATTTTTGGACTCGGAGGGCATGACCTCCAACCCAGACATTTGGTTGCAGCCTTTGAGAACATGATCAGCGCCCGGAATGTTCCTCTTTACTACCTTGGCTCGAAGTTTTTCTCAGACAGCACATCTCCTGAGATGAATGCCCTGCAGGAGCAGTTGAAAAAGGCCTACCCGGAAACCGTTTCGATGGCCTTGGAAACCGGTGAAAACCCAAAATTGTTACCGAAGGAAGCGATCCGGGTTCGCTTCCATTCCGTTGGAGGCTATGGAACGATTGCGAGCGGGAAACTGCTCACGGATATCCTCGCGGCGGTGTTGGGACTGCATTCCAAATCGGCACCCAAGTACGGCTCCGAAAAAAGCGGGGCTCCGACCAACTTCTACCTGACCCTCAGTCCAGAACCGATAAAAATCACCAATGCCCAACTGGAGGAGGTCGAAATCGTTATTTCTCCGGATCATAAGGTTTTTGAACACACCAATCCTCTTAATGGTCTGGTAGAAGGGGGAACGTTCATCATGCAGTCCGGTCAGAATCCGCGAGAGGTTTGGCAGGAACTCCCGAAACATGCCCGGGAAACCCTGAGGGAACGAAATATCCACTTCCTGATCGTTGACGCTTTCGGAGTGGCACGCAGACACGCTCCTTCTCCCGATCTTCAGGTCCGGATGATGGGCGTGGTCTTCATCGGTGCACTTTGTGCCCATGATGAGCGCATCCGTCAGGGAACGAGCGGTGAAGACCTTCTGGAGAAAATTCAACAGCAGGTGAACAAAAAATTCGGTGCCAAGGGGCCTGAGGTTGTTAGAAGCAACATGCTTGTCCTTAAAGAAGGGATGGAATCCACTCAGGAGGTCGATTACCGTCTCCCGGAATTCACCGAAATCATTCCTTCTGAGGAAGAGACCGAGGAAATCGGACTCGAACTGTCTGCTGAAATGGGGATTCATGGCCATTCGGCCGATTATGCTGGACTGGGAGACACAGGTTACTTCAATGCCACAGTAGCCCAACCTTTTAAAGACGGAAGCATTGACGAGTCTCCCGTATTGCCCGGCATCGGGCTGTTCATGCCCTCCGGCAGTGCCTCCTGGAAAGACAAGGGGCTTTTTCGGCTTTCAGTCCCAGAGTTTCAACCAGAACTCTGCACCGGCTGTCTCGAATGCACCCTGGTCTGCCCTGATGCGGCAATCCCGAATACCTTGCATGAAATCCAGGATCTGCTGAACACCTCCCTTGAGACCCTCAAGCTCAGTCAGAGACAAAGAGAACATCTTCAGCGATTCCTGCTCCCCCTGGTTCAGGGAATCCGGGAGGAACTCCGCAATTCCGAATCAAACACCGGTTTTGCCGAGGCCTCGGCAAAGGCCTTGGATCAGATGGAAGACCTCAAGCCTCAGTTCAGGAAACAGTTAAGCGAAATGCTGATCCGTCTCAGCAGTTTTCCCTTGGCCAGGACACGGACCTTTTACGAGGCAATAGAGCAGAAAAATCCAGGCAGCGGGGTCATGTATTCGGTGGTCATTGATCCCTGGAAATGTACCGGCTGTCTTGAATGCGTGGATGTCTGCGGACCCGGAGCATTGGTAGAACAACCTGAAGAGCATGGTCGACTGTTGGAAATGCGGCGCAATTTCCGGTTTCTCAGCAGGCTTCCGGAATCACCACCACGTTTTCTCAAAGAAGCTCTTAAATCCGGGGGAGACAGTAAACGCCTGATGCTCGATCGCGAGAATTATTACGCGATGACCGGGGGACACGGAGCCTGTCGAGGTTGTGGAGAAGTAACGGCAATCCGGCTGATGACATCCGCAAACCGCGCCATGCGCCACCAACGGTACCTGGAACATGCCCGCGAACTCGAAAGCCTCACCGAAAAACTACGCCACAAGATGGGGGAACTGGTAGCCTCCAAGGATCAGGAATCCAGGTTGGAACGGGTGAAACGAACCCTCATGGTTCTTGATCGCCGTCTTTACCACTTCGAAAGCGGACCAACCGGCCATGGACCGGCATCCTCGGTATTCGCCAATGCCACGGGTTGCAGCAGCGTTTACGGGTCAACTTTTCCTTTCAATCCCTACACCGATCCCTGGGTGAACAGTCTTTTCCAGGACAGCGCTCCGCTGGCAAAAGGTATTTTCGAAGGTCTCAGCGCCACCAATACCGAGGAAATCAAGGCTCTGCGGATTGCCGAACTTGAATTGCATGATGGTTATGATGAAGCCGTCCATGATGACTATTTCAAGTATTTCAATTGGTCCGATTTCACTGGAGAAGAATTGGCACTTCAACCGGCAGTGATTGATCTGGGAGGAGACGGTGCGACCTACGACATTGGCTTTGGTGCCCTCTCACGATTGCTTTCCACCAACACCCCGGTCAAGGTGGTGGTCCTCAATTCGGGAACCTACTCCAACACCGGAGGCCAGGCTTCCACAGCCAGTTATACTGCCCAGGATTCAGACCTCAGTCGCTTCGGCCGTGCCCAGTCGGGCAAGCAGGAGACACGCAAGGAACTAGGATTGATCGCCGCATTCCACCCTAAGGTTTTGGTGATGCAGACCACTGCAGGGCTGATGGGGCATTTTCTGCGATGTGTGAATCTGATGCTTGGAACTGAGTCCTATCCCGCGCTGATGGATATTTATACTCCCTGTCAGGCCGAGCACGGAATCGCCGATGCTGCAGCCAGTCGCCAGGCACGTCTTGCCGTGGAAAGCCGCATGAACCCGGTTTTCGTTCATAACCCGGATGGCGGAGAAAGTCTGGCGGAACGTTTTTCGCTGGAAGGAAACCCCGATCCGAAAGAGGACTGGACGAAGATCAAAATTGAATACCTTGACCAGGAAGAGAAATCAGCGCTTAAGGAGATTCCACTGACACCTGCCGATTTTGCTGCCACTGAAGGGCGTTTCCGCAAACACTTTCAGCGTGCTTCCACAGAGGAAGCACTGATCCCGGTTGCTGAGTATCTGCAAATGGATTCCATAGAACGGAAATCCCATAAACCCTTCATCTGGTCTGTGGATGAAGACAAACATCTGATCCGGTTACTGGTTTCACAATCGGTGATCGGCTTGGCTGAGGAACGTCTTCGGAACTGGCGAATGCTGCGTTTTCTAAACGGACAGCCTGTCCAGGAAATGGAAAAACATCACCGTGATGAACTTCAGCAATGGAAACAACGTTATCAGGACTTGATCGGCCGTCATGAACAGGATCTGGATTCGATCGCCAAGGGGATGTCGGAGCTTGCATCCTCGTCTCGCATGCCTGCTTCTTTTGGAATGACAGAAGGATTGATGAAGAGCACTGCGCTCATTCCGCAGACGGAACAGGAGGTAGCTCAGGAGTTAGTTTCTTCACATCCCCTGGTAAGTATCAGCGAGGAGGATCTGCCCCTTTGCAGCAACTGCAAATCCTGTTACCAGGATGCAGGAGAATTGTTTGAAGCAACAACCATCCTCGTCGATGGCAGTTCCAAGGAAGTGGCAAGGGTAATCCCGGGAGTGCTGGAAAACCTGGAGATGACTCCGGAACTGGTCGCCAAGGCCGAGAGGGCGGCTGCGGATTGTGATTCAGAAATCATCCATTTCCAATCCCCTCATTGATCCTTTGGAGAGGCACTCAATCTAATTCCATCGCAGTTCATCAAATAGGAGGGCACATGGATTATCTGGAAAACCGTCTTGAAGGGAACGTCCAGCAGAAAAATAACAATCTGGACTTGAATCGTTATCACACTGCCGATCAGCAGCAAAAGACGGGGGAACTCATGCTGGAAAACGCTGCTTGCGAACTGCAGGAACTGGAAGAATCCGATTCGGTACAGCTCTTCCAACGTCAAGTTGAACTGCTCAAACGCCGGTTGCTGAACAACCCCGGTGCCTTTCAGCAGATTTTCATGGAAGAGGGAATGCAGGCGGTAGCCTGGGAATTCCAGCAGGACGAATTGAGTCTGGAATTCACTGAGACCCTCTGGAAATTGCTGCTTCGCGATGACGAGATGAGCAAAATCCTGCTCCGTTTCGTCTGGGATATCCCGCTCAAGTTCAAACGCCGTTTGATTCGTAACTGGCCCGGTGAAAACCATATTCCACCCTACATCCGCCCTGCTGCAGAAAGAACGACCGATTTTGATCTCGTCAATCAGGGATACCTGGGTTACATGGGGCTCGGTTACAGTTTCCGGGAAATAGAACTTCTGGTTTGGCTGGAGGTGTTGCGTGATAAGCAGTGTGAAGACCGCCCTTGTGAAATCGGGCTGATCCGGGAAGGTCAAACGGAAAATGAGGGAGGATGTCCGGTCAAGATCCACATTCCTGAAATGCTTCGGTTAATCGGGGAGGGCCGCTTCCAGGATGCCTTTGAATTGATGCAGTCGGCCAACCCCTTGCCGAATGTCACCGGCCGTGTCTGCCCCCAGGAAATCCAGTGTCAGGGGGTCTGCACGAGCATCGACCCGATTGAAATCGGTCAGATAGAATGGTTCCTCCCAGAAAGCAAGGTACTGCGTGAAAAGGATCTGAACCTTGACTCCGAGAGCAATTTTCAGGATCCATGGATTGCTGCAGAAAAGCCCCCGGTCGCAGTCATCGGTTCCGGACCGGCAGGTCTGATCAATGCCTTCCTGCTTCTTGACGCAGGTTATCCGGTGACAGTTTTTGAAGCGTTTCATGAACTGGGCGGGGTTCTCCGTTACGGAATTCCTGAGTTTCGATTGCCGAATCGTCTCATCGACCATGTGGTCGAGAGGATCCGTGAACGAGGAGGACGATTTGTGAAAAATTTCATTGCGGGTAAAACAGCCACACTCGATCAATTGAAAGAAGCAGGGTTTTGGAAAATTTTTGTCGGCACCGGGGCAGGACTGCCAAGGTTTCTCAATGTTCCAGGTGAACACCTGCTGGGTGTGATGTCGGCCAATGAATTCCTCACCCGAGTCAACCTGATGCAGGCCAACCTTGAGGATCATGAAACACCATTGCCCGAAACCAAAGGGAAGCAGGTCATCGTCATCGGCGGAGGCAATACCGCAATGGATGCCGCCAGAACCGCGCTACGCCTCGGCGGGGAAGTGACCATCGTCTATCGGCGTACCCGGGAAGAGATGCCGGTCAGGAAGGAAGAACTGGAACATGCCCTGGAAGAGGGCATCCAAGTCAAATACCTGCGAACTCCCAGGGAATTCATCGGCAGTTCCAAAACGCATTTCGTGCGTGAGGCAATCCTTGATGTGATGGAACTCGGAGAGCCTGATGCATCCGGAAGACGCCGACCGGTTGTTACTGGAAACACGGAAACAATGACCGTCCATCTGGCCATCATGGCCCTGGGTAACAGTCCTAACCCGATCGTCAAGGATGCCGAACCGGAATTAAAAACAACACGATGGGGGACGATCGAAGTCGATACACAATCCCAACGGACCTCAATCCAAAATGTCTACAGTGGAGGTGATGCGGCACGTGGAGGTTCCACCGCGATCAAGGCTGCCGGTGATGGACAAAATGCTGCCCATGAAATCATCGGGGGGGTGCCCTATAAGCGAAACGAAGTCCGGGAGCGTGTCGGAAAGGCTCTGGCTTACACGGAACAGGCTTTAGCCCCCGCGGAAATCCTGGAAAAGACCGAATTGGCTGAAGGCATCGTCGAGTTCCGGGTCCATGCCCCTTTGATTGCCAGAGCCGCTTTGGCAGGTCAGTTTGTGCGAGTTCTTTTGTCTCAGGATGGGGAATTCATCCCGCTCACTTTGGCCGACTGGGATGTCCGTCAGGGAAATATCGACCTGGTGATCCAGGGGGTTGGAACCAGTACCAAGCTGATGAATCAACTCGAACCTCAACAATCCTTTGCAGGCATTGCGGGGCCCCTAGGACGCCCGAGTGTTATCGAAAGGTATGATAATGACCGACGTGTCGTGTTTATCGCGGGAGGGGTAGGGCTGCCGCCGGTGCTTCCGATTCTCAAGGAACACCTGGAATTGGGCAACCAGACGGTGTTGATTTCAGGATTCCGAAACCTGAACCAAGCCTTTTGGCATGAACCGGGACAACGTCTCGACCGTCTCCAGTCCGATTTCCCGAATCTGGAAGTGATCTATACCAGTGATGATGGAAGTTTTGGTCTACATGGTCTTGTCACCCAACCGCTTGAAACGATGCTCAAACAAACGAATACCCTTGGTCCTGGAATCGGTGAAGTGATTGCAATCGGACCACCGTTGATGATGCGCGCGGTCAGTGAACTGACCCGGCCTTATGGAGTGAAAACAATTGCCAGTCTCAATTCGGTGATGATCGATGCCACCGGAATGTGCGGTGCCTGCATGGTCCCCATCCATAAGGAAGACCAACTCCTCAGAAAACACGCCTGTGTGGATGGCCCGGAGTTTGATGCCCATAGCATCGATTGGGAGAAACTCCTCCCACGTTTCAAACAGTTCAATCTCCAGGAACTGAGAAGTCAGGAATTGAAAGGACTTTCCTGAATATAGACCCCCTTTAGAGATTTTCCAAAGGAAGGCTCAGGAAATTCTGAATCCCTACTTTAAGCTGCCTTTTTAGCGTGAAAAAAACTGAGATTTTTCAGAGGGCGGATTTTAGATCCGCTTCCACCAAAGGATAACCTTTTCTGAGCCAATGGACGATACCACGATTGGCGTGAAACACCTTCTGGTATCCAAGCTGTTGGGATAATGCCTGACCGATGTAGTAGGTTCTTGATCCCGAGTGGCAAATCAGGACCACTTCTTCATCCTTTTTGATCAGGCCGGTGAAACGTTCGGGGAAACCCGGTGTAAGCACGCCATTTTGATCAAAGGCGGTCATCAATCTGCTTCCCTCGATCACACCCGTCTCGATCCATTCATCCTGACGCCGGATGTCGATAACCGGCACTCCCCGTTTGAGCATTTCCAGAACCTGGCTGGAATCCACTTCGCTCAATCCTCCGGAAAAGGCTGACCCAGATATTGAAAGCCAGATCCCGATGAGAAGGAATGATTTCCGCGTCCAATGATACCAACTGCTGGCAACCATAGATTTTTCACTCAGATTTACTGACCCCATTGCGGTTATCGTGCAGAAATCCGTTTCGGCAGATGAATTCCTTTTTGCTTCAGGCTGCCGGGGAAACCTCCGCCAAACTGCGTAAAACCAAGGCATTTTCCGTCATCCTCTTCCGGAACTTCTTGATGTTCCTCTTGTTGCAGAATTTGGCTTTGGGGTGTTTGCGATTGTAACGTTGAACCCTGGTCTGCTGGGACCTGCCCTTACTCATTCCCATGTTGATCTCCTTCCTGAAATTTATTTTTGGAAAACTGATCCTAACGCTCTCTGTGAATCAGTTCCAGTCAATTACAGTTCAGTTATTTTGAAAGAATCAGATCACCGCATGATAAAAGGATTGGCAGGAGTCGTTTGTTGTGCGATCCAGACGGATTTCACCTGGAGGAATTCCTTGATCGATTCCTGTCCGCTTTCCCTACCCTTACCCGAACGCTTGTATCCGCCAAAGGGACTCATGAAGCTCACGGCCCGGTAGGTATTCACCCAGATGGTTCCGGCTTTGAGTTTTTCGGACATCCGCAGGGCTCTTCCGATGTCACTGGTCCAAACTCCGGCAGCCAGACCGAAAACGATGTCGTTTCCTATGGCAATCGCCTCGTCTTCATCCTCAAAGGGAATGACAGAAAGTACCGGCCCGAAGATTTCTTCCTGGGCGATCCGCATTTGATTGGAAACTCCGGTGAAGATGGTTGGTTCCACAAATCGGTCGCTCCTCACTCCATCACCGGCATAGGGTTTCCCTCCTAGCACACACTTGGCCCCTTCTTTTCGGGCGACTTCGATATAGTCCAGGATTTTTCTGTACTGGGGCGGAGTCGTAACCGGGCCGACATGAGTTTCCGTGGACATCGGGTCCCCGATCTTGGCTTCTTTGGCGACTTCTATCAGGCGTTCAACAAAGCGGTCATGAATGGAGCGTTGAACCAACAGCCGCGATCCTGCGATACAGGTTTGTCCGGTGGCCGCAAAAATTCCGGAAATCGCACCCATCACCGCCGATTCAAAATCTGCGTCTTCGAAAACAATGTTGGGCGATTTCCCTCCCAGTTCCAGGGTGACTGGAATGATTTTCTTTGCGGCACTTTCGTAAATTTTCTGCCCGGCCACATCGGAACCGGTAAATGCGACCTTGTCCAAATCAGGATGATCCACCATCGGCTGCCCGACTTCCAAACCCAGTCCGGTGATGCAGTTCACCACCCCTTTGGGGAACCCGGCCTCCCGGATGAGTTCCATGAATTCGAGGGAAGAGGCTGAAGTGAATTCCGAAGGTTTGACCACGGCCGTGTTCCCTGCCGCCAGAGCAGGAGCCAGTTTCCATGCGAGCAGAAGCAACGGAGAATTCCAGGCGGTGATCATACCGACCACCCCGAGCGGTTCGTATCGTGTGAAATTGAAAATCCCGGGTTTGTCCGATGGAATGACCGCACCTTCGACTTTGTCTGCCAACCCGCCGTAATAACGGTACCATTCCGCAAGATATTTGGTCTGGGCTCCCATTTCCGCAATCAGTTTGCCGTTGTCCCGGACTTCGATTTCTCCCAGGCGAACGGCTTCCCGTTCAATGATTTCAGCAAGTCCGACCAGAAGCTTACCGCGCTGGGTAGGCCGCATGTCGGCCCAATCACTGTTTTCAAAAGCCTCTTTTGCCGCTTTGACTGCCAAATCCGCATCCTCTGCATTCCCTCTTGCAACCCGCGCCCAGATTTCGCCTGTGAAGGGGTTTTCACTGTCGAGATAGGCTCCCGATGAGGGTTCAACCCATTCGTCGTTGATGTAATGGTTATAGGTCTTCATAAAATCTCTCTGAAAAACGGTTCTTCTGAATTGGCTCCAAACTGGAATCTTCAGGTTCCAAGAGCATTCTTGATTTGGTCAATCAAAGAAAACGCGAACCATGAAATTCAAAAGGCTGATCTTGCCAACCCCTGGTTTGAATTTCAATCTCAGTTTTGGTTTCTGAAATTTTGAGAGCTTGGTTTGGGTAGGATTTTCAGGAAATCATCGACCCGAAATCAGGATTTCCTGTTTTTCTCTCATTCTGAGAATCGAATCTTCATCGGAGTAGTCTTCCAACCGATCAAGAGGAACCCAGGCTAGGTCCAGGGATTCACTACTGATTTGAAAGTTCTTGCTGCCTGCCTGGAAAAGGAATCGGGCATCATAATGAAGATGGGCGGCTTCTTTCCGATTTTCAGGAATCTGATGGATATCAAGGTCCAGCAGGGATTCTGAAATAGGGCGGATATCAGGAATACCCGATTCCTCACGCGCCTCACGCAGGGCTGCATCCAGGACATCTTCTCCACCGTCCAAATGTCCTCCAAGCTGAATCCAGATTCCAAGCTTCCGATGATGGGTCAAGAGGACTTCATCCCGTTCTGGACAGAGGATCCAGCAGGAAGCAGTGACATGTCCTTTTTGCAAGGACCGTTTCAGACAGTCGGGTTCGTTTTCGACAAAGTCAATATAATCGGAACACGTTTCCTGCTCCAGGGGAAATTGGGCCGCATAAGCCCGGAGTTTTTGGAGCAGGTGCCTGCGGTGCATTCAGAAAGGAATTTCGTCGCTGTTGGGCGGACCGAGGTTTTCCGGAAGCGGAGTTTCTTCCGCATTACCCGATGAAGGAGGCGGTGCGGAAGTTTCAGAAGCTGTCTCATTCAGACGCCAGGCACGAAGCGAATTGAAATACTTGACCTGCCCTTGGGGATCGGTCCAACGTCGTCCCTTGAGATCAAAATCTACCCGCACCTTCTGGCCGGGCTGGAACGAATCAAGCAACTCGCAACGGTCCTGTGCCAGTTCAAATTTGATGTATTCGGGATATTCAGGATTGTCCGCATATTCCAGCACGAACTCCCGTTTGCGGAAACGTTCCGAAACCTGGACCGTGTCCATGCATTCAAGCAGTTTACCAGTGATTTCCATGTTCACATTCAGGGAAAAGTTTTACGAAATAGGCAGTTCCTGTTCCACCAGGGAAACCCAGTAACTGGTGCCTATGGGTAGAATCTCATCGTTAAAATCATAATGGGGATTATGCAGCATGCATCCTCCATCGCGGTTACCGTTTCCGAGCCAGATATAACATCCGGGTCGAACCTGGAGCATGTAGGCGAAATCTTCGGATCCTGTACTGGGATCAGCATCCAGGACAACCTTGGTTTCTCCCACTACCCTGGCAGCAGCCGAGGCAGCCTTTTGGGCTTCCTGAGCTGTGTTGATGGTTGCCGGATATCCCTGCTTGACCCTCAGTTCAGCCGATGCTCCTAAACCAGAGGCAACTCCTTTGACGACACTTTCCATGCTCGAAATGACCTTTTCCCGAACTTCTTTTTTGAAGGTTCGTATCGAACCGCATAACTTGACGC
>LNZD02000006.1 GCA_001469005.2 SAR324 cluster bacterium lautmerah10 | reverse complement strand
TTATTGCACCACTCTCCCATAGAGTTGTCTCTTCATCAATGACTAGGATCGGTAATTTACCAAAGGGGACATCTTTTTTTGAATCCGACCACTTCTCTGTATCAAAATAATCCCAAGGAAAAATGAACTTATATGGAATATTTCCATGATTCATCATCATTTTTATGGGTTCAGCGTATGCCAGGTAATTAAAATAAATGAGTTTCATTTGGTTTTATGTTTTGTTGATTCCCGTTGGGTGAGCCTTACCATTGATCACCAGCTTTGGGGCAACTTTGACATCAATTAACTCGGGTCTTGAGTTGAGATAGTCAGACACACTTTCAATCCGTTCTATATCCCGAACAAATTCACTGAGGCGACTAAACTGACCTAAAAAATCAGGATCTAAATTTCTGGAAATATCCAAATGATGATAAACGGTGAAGTCACAAGCTATTGGATTCTCCCCCATAAAAAATTGTTCCCCTCCATTGAGTAAGGCTCTTTCCAAGTCTGCAAACCGAGAGGACAATTCAGGAAGCATCGATTCTTTTTTTGACTCAAAATCTTCTCCGACCGCAAAATTGACAGTTGGATTAAGAGGCCTAAAAAGCTCTTGAGCACTTTCCAGTATCGCATCCGCTTTTGCGGCAACAACCGGATCTTGAGGTTCCATACCGGCTAATCTTTGAAGAAATCTCATGATTGAAGTGCTTTGAGCAATTTGATGTTCATCATCTACAACCAGAATAGGCAGTTGCTGGAATGGGATGGTGGGTTTCACCATTTCCCAATCGTCATCAAAGTAGTCCCAGGACATTAAGTATTCATAGTTCAAATCTGCGAATTTCATCAGCATTTGTGGTGCTTCAGCCAATGCCCGCATCTTGAAGTAGATCAATTTCAGGGAATGCATCTTTTCCTATTTTCTAATGACTCATTAAAAATACTGACTTCCGGTTTGAAACCCTTATCCAGAGTTTATTCATGAAAAAATGAAAAAAGTTTCTTGATGGATCAACATGAAAGTTTGGGGACTGGATTCAATGATATGATTGACGTCCCCAAAAATGAATTATTTTGAAAGCGTCACTTCCCCGATGTAGGTCGTGACATTTTTGATCCGGTCTTTGTGTTTGTCCATGAATGCCTGTCTGGGGCCGCTTCCGGTTTTTTCTATAGCAGCCTCATCCGCGTAGACTGAATTACTGACAACAGTAGTTGGACCTACCCGGGAATTGATTGATTTTTCACATTCGGGAAACATCGATTCAAAATTCGCAATGTAATCCGCTGTCATGGCATCTGCATCGGCTTCTGAATGATATTCAACAATGGTCGTTCGACAAATACTCATAAGCATCTCTTTTAATGAAGTGTGGGGGAAAACAATGAATCCATTGGGGGGTCAAAAGAAGATTTATTGACCCCCGGTTAAGATTGTTATGGCATGCTGAATTTCAAGGAGGCTTGATAGGAATGCCCCCAGCGCGTGGGATCCGTCACATTGGGAACTGATTGTTTCCAAGTCATCGTGCCACTTCCTGAAATACCTTTGTATTTTCCGGTACCGGTGAGGATGGTGGCTTTTCCAGGTCCAGAACCAGCTGCAACAGGATTATTCCCACTGGCTCTCCAAAATATGGAATCTCCTTTTGCGTCATAGGAATGACATGTGACAACCCAATTCAGCATAGGAGGTTGTCCTAACTCGGTATGTCCTGAATAGGTACAGGTAGAACCCATGTCGGTTCTATCACCCTTGATTTGGATCTGATCGCTACAATTCATTTCTCCACCAATATGCAGGGGCAATTCTCCCATCATTCTCATCGCTGAATGTTTGTTTGCACAAGTCCCTTGTGCTTTAAATATATTCCCGTGGGATCCTGCAAAAATACTACTCGACATGAATGAAACCATCGCAACAACAAACAATTTTCTTAACATAGTTCTAATCCTGATTGGAGTGTTTGACGTGCTGAGGCAAAGACTGCATGACAATGATCGGATTGTCAAAGCAAAGAACCGTAAAGTGTTTTGTCTCCAAGAAATTTAGAAACAAAAGTGGAGAACGACTGACAAAAGTCTTGGTTTGAGATTCAAAAATGATTTTTTTCTAAATCCCGCTCACCCTAAGTAAGCCTTCCAAGTTCTTCTTCGGTCAATGTAATGAGAGGCATGATTTCCTTCAGCTGATCCAGGTTGCGGGCGGAGGCAATCGGAGCTGCCACGGTGGGTTGAGCCCGTAGCCAAGCCAGGGAAATGGCTGAAAGCGAGGTCTGGTGTTCTTGGGCGAGTTCATCAAGTTTCCCAAGCAATGCCCAGCCCCGTTCATTCTGATAGGCAGTCACTCCGGACGCTCGAACCGATTCGATACTTGTTCCGGGGCGGTATTTGCCGGTGAGAAAACCTTTTGCCAGTCCGAAATAGGGAAGTTCACAAAGCCCGTTTTGTTCCAGGGCGGGTTTCAAAGAATCTTCAAAATCACGTTCCAGAAGATTGTAATGATCCTGGCAAGCAATATAACGGACATATCCCAAGCGTTCAGATATCTCGAGGGATTGCTGTAATCGTGGAGCAGAGAAATTCGAAGCCGCAATGTAACGGACCTTTCCTGACTGGATCAGGGAATTGAATGCCTCAAGAGTTGCTTCAATTGGAGTATCCGGATCGTCTTCATGGGCATAGTAAAGATCGATGTAATCGGTCTGCAGACGGTTCAGCGAATCGTCACAGGCAGCAATGATGTTTTCCGGGGACAAACCCGGACGGCTATTGAGTTTGGCGACCTTGGTCGCAATCACAACCGAGTTTCGGTTCCCACGTTTCTTCTGCCAATTGCCGATGATGCTTTCCGACTCTCCACCCGAATGCCCCTCGACCCACTGGGAATACATATCTGCCGTATCGATAAAATTCCCTCCATTGCCGACGAAATGATCGAGCACCTGTTCCGAGTTGTTCACATCGGCTGACCAACCGAAAACATTGCCTCCAAGGCATAACGGAGAGACGTGCAGTTCTGAATTGGGAAGGGTGATCATATTACTTCTCACTTGAGGGACGGGGTTTGACGATGATCGTACTGGTGGTGATGAAAACCTCCTCGCCATTCTGGTTTTGAAGGGTAGAGGTATAACGGACAAAACCCAAATCGGGTTTACTCTTGGAGACCTTGCTTTCTTTGATTTCAGCCACACCGGTCAGACGATCTCCCGGACGAACCGGTTTCGGCCAGAGCATTTCTTCATGCCCCGGTGAGCCCAGGGTGGTTTCGTGGCAAAGAAAGGATTCATGCATCATACGTAACCAAATCAGACCAGTGAGCCATCCACTGGAAATGATTCCCTTGAAAACCGTTTCCCGCGCGGCTTTTTCATCAATGTGAAACGGGAAAGGATCGTACTTCTTTGAAAATTCGATGATCTCCTCCTGGTTCACTTCATAACTTCCAAGTTCGAAGATGTCTCCGGCCTGGTAATCCTCAGCGTAACGAATCTTCATTCTGATCTAATTCCATTCATTAAATTTTTTCGTAAACCCTCACTGCAAAAAACGGTTTGAGAAATGAAACGCCACTCAAACACGTTAAGGGTTATCAATCAAGCTGATGTTACTTAAAATCCATACTCACGACTTTCCCAAAGAAGTTCACAATTGCTTTAATTTTAAAAATTGATTCGTTTACGGAAATTCCTAGACAATCTGCCCACAAGGATTTACAAAAGAGTCAGTTGATCATTCCCATAACTCCATCATTCTTTTCAATCTTCATGACTGAAAACAAACCCCGGCGGAAGCTTGCGGCGATCCTTGCCGCGGATGTGGTCAATTTCAGCATGATGATGGGAGAAGACGAGGACCGAACCCTCAAAAATCTCAAGGCCTGCAGGGCCCTGACCGATGAAAGCATCACTGCCAATCACGGAAGGGTCTTCGGCAGTGCAGGCGACTCGATCATTGCCGAATTTGCCAGCCCTGTCGATGCGGTGGTGGCAGCTGCTGAATTCCAAAGAAATCTGAGACTACGGAATGAAGGCGTCGCAGAAAAGGACCGGATGCTATTAAGTTCTTCTGAAATTTAGATTGAATCTGATTCAATCCATTTAACCCCACTCACAATCTGTTTATTTTTCGTCAATATGGATTTTGAAAATTCCGATCTACTTTCCCTATATTTAAGACTGCACATTTTCAGTAAGAGCATTTCATTTTAGGGTTTGAAGAAAGAGGAAAATCTTGCAAAACCGAATGAAATTCTGGAAGTTATGCGTGTTTTGGAAAATTTATCATGGGATTCGAATATTCAATTTTCATGTTTTGAAAATATTTATGGAATCCATGGAAGAGAGAAGTGCCGGATACAAACTTCAGAAAAGTTTGATTTGTTTTGTTTAAACCTTCAGTCACCCAGCATCTGGGGTGGATTTAGAATCTACCCATCTATCGAACAGGAATCATGAGAAGTTTATTCATTGGAGCCAGTTTTCTGGTTCTGGCCCTTAACGGTTTGATTTATCTGGTCTGGCCTCCAGTCCTTTGGTCTCTGATCCTAATGGGACCTCTGATTCTGGTAGGACTGATGGACATGACCCAGACCCGTCATTCGGTATTGCGAAACTTTCCGGTGGTTGGTCATATGCGTTATTTCCTGGAGCTCATCAGTCCAGAAATTCGTCAGTATTTCATCGAGTCCGATACCAGCGGCACCCCTTTCAACCGGCAGGAGAGGAGTGTGGTTTACGAGCGTGCCAAGAATGTCCGGGACACGGTCCCATTCGGCACCGTACGTGACGTTTATGCGACAGGCTACGAATGGGTAAATCACTCCCTCAGCCCAAAGCATTTGGATCTGGATGAAGTCAGGGTGCAGGTTGGAGGAAAAGACTGTACAAAGCCTTATTCCGCAAGCCTCTTGAATATCTCCGCTATGAGTTACGGGGCCCTCAGTGAAAATGCTGTAATCGCCCTGAACAAGGGGGCAAAGATGGGGCATTTCGCCCATAACACCGGAGAGGGTTCGATCAGCCCCTATCATCAACAAGGGGGAGATTTAATCTGGCAAATAGGAACCGGTTATTTCGGCTGCAGGACCGAGGACGGAAAATTCAATCCCGATATGTTCCAGGAAAAATCCACCCAGGAACAAGTCAAGATGATCGAGATCAAGCTTTCCCAGGGAGCGAAACCCGGCCATGGAGGGATTCTTCCTGCGGCCAAACTGACCGAGGAGATTGCCCAGATCCGAAGCGTTCCGATGGGAAGAGACGTTAACTCACCTCCAGGCCACACTGCATTTACAACCCCTCTGGAATTGGTTCAGTTCATCAAACAACTGAGAGAGCTTTCAGGAGGGAAACCCATCGGATTTAAACTTTGTGTCGGAAAAAGAAGAGAATTCCTTTCAATCTGTAAGGCAATGCTGGAAACAGGAATCCTTCCTGATTTCATCACTGTCGATGGAGGTGAAGGAGGAACCGGTGCAGCCCCCCTGGAATTCACCAACCGAATCGGCACTCCTCTCGTGGAAGGTCTGATTTTCGTCCACAATTCCCTGGTCGGTTTTGATCTTCGCAATGACATCCGTATTTTCGCGAGCGGAAAGATCACCACCGGATTCGACATCATCAAACGCCTCGCGATGGGAGCCGACCTTTGTTATTCAGCCAGGGGAATGATGATGGCCTTAGGCTGCATTCAGGCACTCAAATGTAACTCCAACACTTGCCCGGTTGGAGTCACAACCCAGGACCCTGGACTGATGGTTGGTCTGGTCCCTGAAGACAAATCTGTCCGTGTTTACAATTTTCAGAAAAATATTGTCAAAAGCGCCTGTGAAATCATGGGGGCGATGGGGCTTGAGAATACTGATGATCTCAAACCTTGGCATTTGATGCGCCGAACCGAGGCTTATGAAATCCGAAATTATTCAGAAATTTATGATTTTCTAAATCCTGGTGATCTCCTCAATGAACCTCTCCCGGAGAGCTATGCGAGGGCCGTTCAAGCCTCCAAGGCAGAGAGCTTTAATGATGTTCATCCATCATAATCAATTTTGAGCATTCTATTCACCGGCAACAATTAACAGTTAAAGGACAAACGTGAAAGCATCTGATCTTTTCGTGAAATGTCTTGAGGAAGAAGGAGTCGAGTATATTTTCGGAATTCCCGGAGAGGAAAACCTGGACCTGCTTGACTCACTTCGGAATTCGAGCATCAAACTGATCCTGACCCGCCATGAACAGGCAGCAGGATTCATGGCCGCCACTTATGGCCGTTTGACAGGTCGTTCCGGAGTCTGCATGTCAACCCTGGGTCCTGGTGCAACCAACCTGGTGACCGCCGCAGCCTATGCCCAGTTGGCAGCCATGCCGTTGGTGATGATCACCGGACAAAAGCCGGTCACCCACAGTAAACAGGGAAAATTCCAGATTCTGGACGTGGTTGAAATGATGCTCCCGATCACCAAATTCACCCATCAGATCGTCAGTGGGAGCAACATTCCGACCAGAATACGTGAAGCCTTCCGTATCACCCAGGAGGAACGTCCTGGCGCGGCCCACCTTGAACTTCCCGAAGATATCGCCGCTGAAGATACGGAAGTCGGCCCGATTCCAGCAAGCCGGGCACGAAGACCAATAGCTGAAGAAAAAGCAGTGCGCCAGGCTGTGGACATGATCGAGTCCGCAAAAAATCCACTCCTGCTGATTGGTGCAGGAGCTAACCGCAAACTTCCCGCAAGGATGCTCCGTGCATTTGTTGACAAGACGGGAATCCCTTTCATCAGTACCCAAATGGGTAAAGGTGTTTTGGATGAACGAGATCCGCTTTTTCTTGGGAATGCTGCCCTGTCAGCCAACGATTTTCTTCACCGTGCGGTTGACCGTTCGGATCTGATCATTAATGTCGGCCATGACGACATCGAGAAGCCTCCTTTTTTCATGACCCAGGATTCGTTCCAGGTGATTCATATCAATTTCATGAGTGCCGAAGTCGATCCAGTCTACTTTCCCCAACTCGAAGTCATTGGAGACATCGCCAACAGTATGTGGCAAATCAAGGAAAGGATCATGAAACAGGAGAAATGGGATTTCAGCTATTTCATGGAAGTCCGTAAACACGTGATGTCTCATCTTGCTGAAGGTGCAGACGACCCACGGTATCCGGTTTATCCACAAAGGCTGGTTGCTGATGTGAGGAAAGCGATGCCATCCGATGGAATCATCGCTCTTGATAATGGGGTCTACAAAATCTGGTTTGCCCGAAATTACCTGGCTCATCAGTCGAATACAGTTCTTCTTGACAACTCCCTTGCCACCATGGGTGCAGGCTTACCTTCTGCAATGGGCGCAAAAATCGTTCATCCCGAACGAAAAGTGATGGCCATTTGTGGTGATGGAGGATTCATGATGAATTCTCAGGAACTCGAAACCGCTGTCCGATTGAAAATGAATCTTGTCGTCATGATTCTAAGGGACAATGCCTACGGAATGATCAAGTGGAAACAGGCCAATATGAACCTTCCCGAATTCGGGCTGGATTATGGGAATCCTGATTTTGTTAAATACGCCCAAAGTTATGGGGCTCAAGGTCACCGTGTTGAGGAAACCGAACAATTGATCCCGCTGTTGCAGCAGTGTTTTGACACCCCTGGGGTTCATCTGGTGGAAGTGCCGGTGGACTACAGTGAAAACGACCGCATCCTCAACCATGAAATCAAGGAACGCAGTCTAAAAATCTGAAATCCTTAAACTTCTGCTGATTTATGGATCGTTACGACCTCTGCGTTCTAGGCGGCGGCCCTTCCGGGTATGCCGCAGCGATGCGGGCAGTTGACTTTGGTAAAAAAGTCCTGCTCATTGAAAAAGACAAGCTCGGCGGCGCTGGGATTTACGACGGTGCACTCTCTTCAAAAACCTTCTGGGAAATCTCCAAGGAATACGAATCTTTTCATCGGAAAATGAGACGGTACGGGCTTCCGATGCCCTCTCTCCATTTTTCCAACATCGTCAAGGAGGTCCAGGAAGCCGTCAATGAACGCGGGGACCAACTTACGGATCACATGAACCGCGTGATCAAAAACAATCCCTATTTATTCACCTTCAAGAACGGATGGGGGAAACTGATCTCAAAGAATGTGGTTCAGGTTGACATCAAAGGAGATAAAACATCCTTTTTTGCCGAAGACATCATCATTGCTACAGGCAGCAGACCCCGCCGACTTTCCAACATTCCGATCGATGAAGAAACGATCCTCACCAGTGATGGAATCAGTAATCTCAAAGATTTACCCAAAAGCCTGGTGATCCTCGGAGCAGGGGTGATCGGTTGCGAATTTGCCACCATCTTTTCGAATTTCGGGAAGACCCGTGTTCACCTGATTGCCAAGGATGACCGGATTTTACCTTTCGAGGATCCGGATCTTGTTCAGATGGTGGAGGAAAATCTTGAAGCCAACGGCGTGTTGATTCATCGCAACAGTCGTCTGGAAACAATGGAAATCCAGGATAAGCAGGTCAACTATGTTTTGACCCATCCTGATGACTCACAAGAATCGTTTGAGGCAGAAAAAGCCCTGGTCTCTGTTGGAAGAGTTCCTAATGTCGAAAATACCGGCATGAAGGAAATCGGTCTGGAACTGAACGATATCGGTTACATCATCGACAACGATACCCAAACCAACCTCGACCACATTTATGCTGTGGGAGACATGACTTCTGACATCGCCCTGGTCAATGTGGGAGAGCTTGAGGGCAGGCATGCAGTTGAAAAGATCTATGGAAGTCCAAAACGAAACCTGATTTATGAGAACATTTCGACCATCATGTTTCTCAATCCAGAAGTGGCAGGGGTTGGGATGAATGAACAACAGGCACAAAAACAGGGGTTGAATTACCGATGTGCCAGTTTTGATTTCAGATGCATCCCACGGGCTATTGCCATGCGGAACACCCAGGGTTTTTTCAAAATCCTGGTCACTGATGATGAAGATATGAAAATCCTAGGAATGCGCGCCCTGGGAGAGCATGCTTCCAGTGCGATTCAGGCAGTTGCCCTGCTGATTTCGATGGAAAAAGGAATTGAGGAACTTGCAGAATTGATCCATCCCCACCCTTCCATCCTCGAAGGCATCCAGGAATGTGTCAGGATGCTTTTTGGGAAATCCATTTACAAACCTTCCATCTTCCAGGATTATTTAAAATTCAAATGTTATCGAGACGGATCTTACCAACCGGAAGGATCTTTTTGAAAACGAGTAAGTTATCAACTTGGGAAGATAAACTTTTTAAAGTTTCGGAAATTTAAAGCTGAGATTTAGGCGCTTAACATCTCCAAACTATTGGAGATCCGGGCGGTTTTGAAGAAACCTCTGCAGCCCAGCCAGATTCTTGGAAGCCTCCTCAAGCCTCCGAACTCCTTCACGGAGCACCCCGATTTCTGAGGCCGTAGACAAACGAAGGTAATGTTTGCCTTCCGATCCCAGACTTCCGAAAGATCTTCGATCGAGCACCGCTACCTGGTGTTCATAGAGAGCAAACATCTGAAAAAAACCTGCCGGAGAAGTCTCCTTTTTTTCGGCTTCGGGAAGACCTTCATGAAATTCCATCAATCCCAGATTTGAACATACTTCTGAAATGTTCGGGAACAGATAAAATGCTCCTCCGGGTTTCCTGCAACTGATTCCCTCCACCTTGTTCAAGGCTTCCCAGATTTCATTTCTTCTTTGTTCAAAAGTTTGAACCATTTCTCCCACTGCGGTTTTCGAGAGAGGACTTTCAAGGGCGACTTTTGCAGCTTCCTGATTATAGGGCGGGACACAAGAAAAATAGTTGATGTTCAAGTTCTTGAAAATCTCCGCTTCTTCGGAATTAGGAAATACCGCGTATCCGATTCGACCACCGGTCCAGGCATAGGTTTTAGAAAATCCGCTGGCAATGATGGACCTGCTTGCCATTCCGGGCATCGAGGCAATGGAATGATGTTCTTGATCGTCAAAAAGGATGTTTTCATAGATCTCATCCGAATAAACCCGCACATCCTTTGAACAACGTTCCTCAATCACTTCGGCTATGGCCTTCAATTGTTCTCGGGTGGCGACTCCCCCTGTCGGATTGGAAGGAAAATTCAGGTAAATGAGCTTGGTTTTTGAAGTGATCAGTTCTGATAATGGTCTTTGAAGTGATCAGTTCTGATAACTGTTCCGGTGAAAAAGTAAAATCGGAGGACTCATCAAGATGCAGAGGGACAGGAATTGCGTCCACATAACGGATGAATGATTCATAAATCGGAAAGCCCGGACTTGGATAAATCACCTCGTCTCCGGGATTGCAATAAACCTGTTGGGCCAAACCGATTGGGGGCTTGCCTCCTGGAAAGACAACCACTTGCTGGGGCCCGACTTCAAATCCACGGGTTTCAGTTACCTGTCGGGCAATCGCCTCCCTCAAGCCAATCAGTCCCTGGGGATCACAGTAATGGGTGTTGTCCAGGTCCAACTGCCTTTTGATCTCATCCTTGATGTGGACTGGAACCGGGAAATCAGGCTCCCCCAGATTGAGTTTGACCACTTGCGAACGTTCTTTTTCAACTCTGACAATATGAGGACCGACCTTGAACGCGTTTTCGGTGTCGATTTTAAAAGTCCTGTCGGCGTAAAGCGTCATGGTTTCTATCGATTCTAATCTAGTAAAGATTCTCAGGAACTGTAAATCTGGAGGTAAATCTGGTAACTACGGTAAACCCTTTTGACATAATCCTTGGTTTCCTGGAATGGAATATGTTCCACGAATTCTTCCGGAGATGCGCTGTTGTAGGTCTTCAGCCAGCGTTTCATGTTAGTCGGCCCCGCATTGTATCCTCCTGCAGTATAAACAAGTTAATCATTGAATCTTGAGGCAATCCTTCCCAGATAATCAGTCCCCAGCAGGGTATTCAGTCGTGGTTCAAAAAACTGCTTTAAATTGTTAACTTTGATCTTATGCCTTCCTGCCTGTTCCTTGGCGGTTGCCGGCATCAACTGCATCAAGCCCATGGCTTCTGAACGGGAAATTGCATTAGGGTTGAAATGACTCTCTTCGCGCATGATCGCCAGTGCAAAATACGGATCGATTCCAGCCTTGGAAGAGACCTCACGGACATGGTCCCAATAGGGTCTAGGGAAAGCAAACTCCCAAAGCGGATCTTCTCCGATTTCCTGGTCATAGAGTTCATAAATGTAATGATTCGCAATCACTTTTTGCAGAGTGTGAAATGCCTCATAACGATTCAAAAGTTCACAGATTTTCCAACTGAAACTTTTGCTGTGATCCTTTTTGAGAGCATTCAACATCTCTTCTTCAGCCTGTTGATTGTCAAGGATGTCAAAGAGAAATTCCCATCTTTTCAAAAGGATTTTCTCTGAATCAGTTAAATTCTGACCAGACCTATGCTCCGTTTTTTTAATCAGATTTTTCATAGAATCAGAATCCGCTTCTAACTTCCCCTGCTCAAGCATTCCCCGTAAGCCATAATAAGTGTTGGCATATTTTGTAAATAATTCTCCGTAAAGCTGATCTGATTCCTGTTGGTGTTTTAATAAATCATGGGTTTTTGCCCGCCAATAAATAAACTGTGGACGCTTTTTCGAATATTTTGGAATGATCGCAAATCCTGCATCCAGGTGTTTCAGTGAAGAATAAAACTGATTCCTTGAGTAGTACTTCCAGGCTTCTTCCCAATGAGCCGTAATGGTATAACGATGCTTTGGGTATTCTTTAATCAACCTCGTCCACCACTCGTGAGTCGGTTCGGGTTTTCGTCTAGATTTAAAGTTTTTTGCCAATGAACGGTACAGGAAAGGAAGCCTGCTGTTTTTCGGGTCGATTTTTTTCAGATTTTCAACATAGCTGACAGCTTCATCTAACTTCCTTCTTTTCATTTTGAGCAGGGCATTCCAGTAGAGGAGATTTTTTGCAGACATTCCCCAGTCTTTTTCCAATTCACCTTCTTTGATTTTTGTATAGATGCTTTGATATTGCTTAGTCCTGAAATGAGCATCGATCCAAGAATTACCAAGCCATTGTCGCAGCGCTGCATCCTGGTCTTCAACAAGCCTTGGCAGATGTGAGATGAGATACGGGTGAAGATTCAGTTTTTTGAGATTCTGAACCCGGAGTTTGATTTGTTCTGGAGTCAGATCTTTAAAATCCGTAGGCCAAATGGACTTATGGGACTGTTTCGCCGTCGTTTCATCTTCAGGGTACAGCCAACCAAGCAGACGTAATTTTTTGTTCACTGGCTGCTTAAAAAGATCTGATTGAGTTATAAATAGTTGGTGCAGTTTTGCATCATGAAGAAAATATTCTGGATGTTCCCGATGTTGAGAAAGAAAATGAAAAAGCATTTTTCTTTCATCCTCACTGTTAAAATTTTCCCTTAATAAGTTCCTGATGCGGGCAAGATAGAAAACATGCTTCGGTTGCTCTAACAATTGGGAAATGTTTTCGAGTGCCTCCGATTTTTCTCCGGATTTAATATTCGCCTGGATGAGATGAAAAAGTGCGACATCCGAATGCGCCCCTTTTGCAGCGAGTAAAATGAATTTTTTTGCTTTTTCCGGTTGATTCTCCTTCAATAGACATTTTCCCAGAAACATCATCGACTTTGACCAGAAGTCACCATGGGGTTCTGGAACCGCTTGCTGAATCGCTCCAAGTTCCCTGATAATCCTGGCACAATCTCCTTTTTCAAAAACATCCCGGTATACTTTCCATTCCGGGGCTAATGCCAATGACTTGGAAGTTGAGAGTGAGAGTATTCCCAAAAAGACGAGGGCAGCTTTAATCAAATTCAGCATCGGTAATAAAAATAAAGAGAGAAAAGTTCATTCAGGTGATGATCCTGCATGAACACAAGACGCAAAGACTGTTCCGCAATCTTTCATCTGAGGGAAATAATCTGAACTTGATGAAATAACCCTTTAGGATTTGCTGGAACTTGAAGAAATTCGGATGTTATATTCATCTTATTCGTTTTAAATGAAAGCTTCGTGAATGAAGGAATTATAGAGCGATTCGTGAAAGAAGTTTTTTCGCCAACCTGATTTTATCAAAACACCGTTGCAATTAAGTGACTGAAGAAAGTCCTAGAGACAAGCAGAAAACGCCGCTGATTCTTGAACAAAATCCCAGAAATATCAAGGGTGCACAGGCGTTACCTTATGAATTCGGAAGGGAAACCTACGAAGTATACAGCAATCCGAAGAATCCATTTTTGGGACGTATCCTTGGAGGAGAAATTCCCCCCCTGGAATTGGATACCAAACAGGCAGGAGCCCTACTCCAGGAAATAGGCTCTGAACAGGGATACCGCGTAAACTTCCCAGGTGCAGGCAGTGCACATCAGAAAAGAAAAGTTACACCCGGGAAAGCCTCTGCCAAAAATGGGAAAGGGTATCAGGAGAGTATTGACCCTTCTTCGAGAAGATCCCAATCAACTGGCAACCCTTGTCAATGATTTGCTCCCCTTGTTTCTCAAATTCGAGATTCGAATCCGCATCTACCCCGCCTACCGACAGTTTTCGGGATTCGAGACATTTCTTGAAACCCTTGAAAAAATCAATGAAGATTTTGAAATTGAAAACTTCGAACTTTTCTGCAGCGCACTTTTCGGTTTTTACAGTCAACAAGCTTAGCCTTTCCAGATTGGAATGGATGACCTTTCCACAGAATCCTGATGAGACCCTGTTGGATTGAAGTCGACCATAATCTGCTAGCTCATAACCTGGAGCAAATAAGGAAACACACGGGCCCGAGAAAGCTCATGGCCGTGGTGAAAGCGAACGCTTATGGACATGGGATTATTGAAACCGCAACGCTGTATCAGAAACTTGGGGTCGATTGGCTGGCCGTTGCCATAGCTCAGGAAGGGATCGAACTGAGAAAAGCCGGGATCTCAATTCCTATCCTGGTTTTTGGAGGGGTGCTTCAGGACCAGATCCAGGAATTTCTCGATTGGGATTTGGAGTTCACCGTGTCTTCATTGGAAAATCTTGATTGGACGGAAAAAACCGTACAACCAATCGGGAAACGGGCCAGGGTTCATTTGAAAATCGACACGGGGATGGAACGGATTGGCGCTCCAGAATATGAAACCAGAGACTTTCTCGCCAGGGCAGCAAAAAGTGATCATTTGGAGATCGTTGGAATCTATTCTCATCTGGCATGTGCAGATGATCCTGAATCACCGATGACCTTTGAGCAACTGGAACGATTCAATTCGGCCATTGAATATTTTCAGGAACACAGTTCTAAAAAACCGATCTGCCACCTTGCCAATTCCGGAGGGATCCTCCATTTTCCTGAAACTTTTCTTGACATGGTCCGTCCTGGAATCATTCTCTATGGCGTTGTTCCTGATCCCAAATCACACAAGCTTCTTGACCTGAAACCAGCTCTCAGTCTCAAGGCCAGGGTGGTTTACAGCAAAACCGTTAAAGCGGGAAGCCCGATAAGCTATGGAGCCACCTGGGCTCCGGAAGAGGATATTGAAGTTTCAACAATCCCTCTTGGCTATGGAGACGGTTTCCGGAGAGATCTGTCGAATCGTGGCAACATTCTGATTCGTGATGAAAAGAAGCCGATCGTCGGCCGGGTCTGCATGGACCAGTTTATGGTCAATACGAACCTTCAAAAAATCCCTGTTGGTGAAGAGGCCGTGATTCTCGGCCAAATGGAGAACCATTCGATTACTGCTGAAGAAATGGCCTCAGATTTGGGAACGATTCCGTACGAAATCCTGACCGGCTTGAACCAACGCATACCCAGGGTGTATCATCCCTTAAAAAAATAAGAATTGCTTTAGGAGGCATCAATGAATCCAACAACCATAAAACTGCATCCAAATGATAATGTCGCAGTTGCCGTCAAAACCCTTCCTGCGGGAAGTGAGGCAGGCTCTCCGGGAGTGACCACAGAAGCTCCGGTCCCTGCGGGACACAAAGTAGCCCAGGCTCGGATCGACATCGATCAGCCGATTCGAAAATACAATCAAATCATCGGTTTTGCATCCAAGACCATTCTTCCCGGACAACATGTCCATTCCCATAATGTCACCCTTCGTGATTTTGAGCGGGATTACGCATTTGGGAAGGATGTGAAAATTCCAGAAGAAGTTGAGCAACAGGCCACATTTGAAGGATTTCTTCGGCCCGATGGAAGAGCCGGTACAAGAAATTATATTGGCGTCCTGACTTCCGTAAATTGCTCCGCAACGGTTGCAAAGTACATCGGTGCTGCTTTCGATAAGGAAGGTGAAACAGATCTTGGAAACCTTGACGGCGTGGTCGCATTCACCCACGGAACAGGTTGCGGAATGAATCAGGGCAACGGTCTGGCTTTACTTCGAAGAACCATGGCAGGATATGCTGCCCACCCAAACCTTGCCGCAGTGCTTGTAGTGGGTTTGGGATGCGAAGTGAACCAAATCCCGGATTGGCTCAAGGAAGCCGGGCTTGAGGCGGGACCTCAGTTACGAACGATGGTGATTCAGGAAAGCGGAGGAACACGCAAAACCGTTGAAAGAGGAGTCAGTATGGTCCGTGAAATGATTCCTGACTTCAAATCCATCCAGCGTCAAACCGTTCCTGCCAGTCACTTAACCCTTGGGCTGGAATGCGGAGGTTCAGATGCTTATTCCGGAATTACGGCCAATCCTTCCTTAGGGGCAGCAGCAGACCTGCTCGTCCGTCATGGAGGGACAGCGATTTTAAGTGAAACACCTGAAATCTATGGTGCGGAACACCTCCTCACCCGACGTGCCGTGAGTGAAAAAGTAGGAAGAAAAATTGTCGACCTGATTCAGTGGTGGGAAGATTATACCATGCGGAACAAAGCAGAAATGAACAACAATCCATCACCCGGGAATAAAGCAGGAGGATTAACCACCATCCTGGAAAAATCCCTTGGAGCCGTTGCCAAAGGAGGCACCTCCCCTCTCCAGCAAGTCTACCAATATGCTGAAACTGTGACGAGTAAAGGATTTGTCTTCATGGATTCACCAGGATACGACCCGGTTTCAGTAACCGGTCAGGTCGCAGCCGGAGCGAATGTGGTTTGCTTCACCACGGGTCGGGGTTCGGTTTTCGGGTGTAAACCTGCACCGAGCTTGAAACTGGCAACCAATTCAACCATGTACCGCCATATTGAAGAAGACATGGATGTGAATTGCGGAGAGGTCCTGGACGGCGGGAAATCGGTTCAGCAAATGGGAGAAGAGATCTTTCAGTTGATTCTTGACACTGCTTCAGGAAAACCGAGTAAAAGCGAAGCACAGGGATTTGGCGACCATGAGTTCCTTCCCTGGCAAATGGGTGCGGTAATGTAACTCCCTAGACCGGTTTAATTTGCTGAAAAATCAGGTTTTGGGAATAAGCAGGATCTTGCCAATGTGGGATCCTTCCTCCATCAGTTGATGTGCGTCTGATGCTTGGGATAAAGGGAAGGTACTGTGTATGACAGGTTTAATTTTTCCAGATCCAAGAAGAGGCCAAACTTTTTGTTCTAATTCCAAGGCAATTTCTGCTTTCTGATTCACCGTTCTTGGACGTAAGGTTGAGCCGGTTAGATAAATCCGTTTCATCAAAAGATTCCTGAGATCCAACTCGGTCCGATAACCCTGCTGAATGGCTATCTGCACCAAACGGCCTTCGGTTGCCATCAGTTGAATGTTTTTCTGGAAATAATCTCCTCCCACCATATCTAAAACCACATCAATACCGTTTTTCTCTTTTTGACGGATTTCCTCGACAAAATCCGTTTCCCGATAATTGAACGCTCCATCCGCACCCAATTTCAGGCAGTACTCACACTTTTCATTGGTCCCTGCTGTGACATAAACCGTTGCACCAAACTGTTTGGCCAACTGGATTGCGGTGGTTCCGATACCGCTGCTGCCTCCATGAACTAACAGGGTTTCTCCTTCCTGTAAACGCCCTCTTTGGAATACATTGGTCCAAACAGTAAAAAAGGTTTCTGGGATTCCGGCTGCATCTGGAATCGAAATGCTTCCCGGTACAGGAAGACAGAGTTTATCCTCTGCCACACACCACTCAGCATAACCGCCTCCGCTGACAAGAGCACAAACCGATTTTCCCAATAAATCAGGGTTTGCACCTTTACCTAACTTTCGCACCATACCGGAGACTTCCAGCCCGGGAATACTGCTGGCTCCCGGGGGAGGGGGATAAAGCCCTTTGCGCTGCATCACATCCGGCCGATTCACTCCAGAAGCTTCCACTTCAATCAAAACCTGCTCCTCGCCTGGTTCCGGAATTGACGCCTCTATCGGAACCAAAACTTCAGGGCCACCAGGCTCTTTTATTTGGATTTCAATCATTATATTTTTGCTTTTATCCAAGTTAGAGATTATCCAATCAGAATTATTTTTTTGAGAATAATGGGGAGCTTTGTTTTTTCAATTCAAACAAAGCCAAACTGATCAGTAATAATGCAGCAGTCTGAACTTCGCCATCTCGGAAATTGTTTTCAAAAAACCCTGCCGTTAAGAAGCCTCCAATGCCTGCAATCGCACCCCATAAAATACAGTTTCCGTAGTCGAATCGAACTGTCTTTTTCAGGCCCTGGATCAGCTGCTGAAAAAAAACGATCCAAATACCGAGAAAACTTACAAATCCGAAAATCCCATAGTTGAGCCAGGTCTGAAGGAAAATATTGTGGACACCTGCGCTGGCTGAATTATTGAAACGATGACCGGTTTCATCGGTTATTTTTTTACGATAGGCCTCCATGACTTCGGCATCTTTTCCGAAACCAATCCCAAGCCAGAAATGATCCTGAATCCCCTGCCATGCACTTTTCCACATCAATAATCGATCCTGATTCGACTTCATGCTGAAGCCGCTGGCCAACCGATGTTGGACCATCTCAAGTCTGGTTTCAGGCTTGGCCGTTTTCAAATTTCCTGATTCAAAACCAACAAAGAGGTATATCGCTGAAATCCCTACCAGGAAAGTCAGTGCCAGCATCAGTTTCGGTGAAATTCTCACCAACAGTATAATCAATGACACCATCAATCCGATCCAGATACTGCGTCCCAGAGAAGCTAATGCTGACATCCACAGAAGTCCTACAGCAAAAAACATCAGTGAACGGATTTTCCAATCTAATCCTTTCAGAAAAACGAATGACGCCGCCAAAGAACTACATAACAGCATTGAACCACCAAAAGTGAGGTGATGGGTAAAGTTTCCTTTCGCATGAAAAATACCGAAGCCATCACCAGTTCCCATATAGGGTGTTGAGAGGCTTGATTCTTCAGGACGGAACCAGTCGACACCGGTAAAAAACTGAACGATTCCGTACAACGCGATAAAAAGCCAAAATCCGTAATAGGTTTTTAAAAGATTCTTTTCATCTACTTGATACATCGCCGTCAAAAGAACAAAGGGAAAAACGAATCTCCAGTTGTTTCTTAGATTCATTAAAGTGTCGACTTCATATTGGTTGAATATCCCGGAAACCAGAGAGATTGCTGTAAACAGGAGAAACATCCAGAGCAGCGGATGACTCATGTCAGGCCATTTTCGTTGACGGATCAGGCTATAAATTCCCAGAAGATACAGAAATACGATGGAGGCATCTTGCCCTGCGATGGTGAAGGTACTGGAAATAAAGAGGGTGTATGTAAAAAAAACCGTGAGCCCCGGGGCAGAAAAAAATCTTCTCATCAGTCTGAACTATTTTGGCCCCAATTGATGGATTCCGATTCAGGCATTTGTCTTTCAAGAAGCTGAGTCAGTGCTTCCATAGGAGCCTGCCCTTGGTAAAGAATTCGATATACTGCTTCACAGATAGGCATTTCTAATTGATGATGACGGCTTAATGATTGGAGTGAAACTGAAGTAGCCGCTCCTTCGGTAACCGTTAGTTGATTTTGAAATAATTCTTCAGGTGACAGTCCTTCTCCGATTCGGAGCCCAAGAGTATGATTCCGGGAAAGGGAACCGGTTCCAGTTAAAACCAGATCTCCCAAACCAGCCATTCCCGAAAAGGTTTCAGGCACTCCCCCCATTTTAACTCCAAGTCGTGTCATCTCTGACAGCCCCCTGCAAATCAGAGCGGCTCTTGCATTCAAACCCAGTTGCATTCCCTCGGCAATTCCTGCTGCGATGGCAAGCACATTTTTTACTGCCCCTGCCAACTGAACCCCTATCAGATCATTGCTTCGGTAGAGCCTGAATCGCGGCCCATGCATCATATCCTGAATGTGACTTCCCAATTCAGGATCGGTTGATGCAATAACTGCTGCTGTTGGTTTTTTCTTAGCAACTTCCATTGCAAAGGTTGGCCCGGAAAGTATGGAAACATTCCCGGAAGTTCCAAGTTCCTCCTCAAAAATTTCATGGAGAAGACTCCCACTCTCACGCTCGATCCCTTTTCCTGCAAGAACAAACTGATGGTTTGATGTCAGAACTGTTTTAAATTCCCGAATCAGACTCCTGGTTTTTTGAACCGGGGAAGCAACCACAAGTGTTTCACAATCAGCAGCAACCTGCCTGATGTCAGAAAACACCTGGATACCCTCAGGAATTGCCACTCCAGGAAGAAAGACTTTATTTTCGCGGTATTGGTTGATGTTCTGTGCTGTTTGATCTTCATAAGCCCATAGCTTCACGTGCCGATTTTTCTCAAGCAGCAAACATGAAAGGGCTGTTCCCCAGGCTCCAGCACCGATCACTCCAATCGATGAATGATTTATTTTCACGACTTGACCAGACTCAGTGTTGTCACTTTCTTGATCCTGAAAAACACCCCAACATGGAAAAAATGGGGTACCAAAGTATGTTCTTCATACTCATAGAGATGATCAACCTCTTGTTTTTGCAAAAACTTTCTATCGTGTCAGATGAGTTGTGTTCCTTATCCATTGACCCTTTTTATAGGTTGTCTTATTGTTAACATGTTTATCTGCCTGGAACAATCCTCCCCAGGACATCTTGAACACATTCAGAACGTCACCAGTGGAATAAAGCCCGGATGGATTTGGAGTTTCTGCTTTTGAAGCATCAATTCTTAGACTGTATTTCTTGAAAATATGACCCAGCAATCCAACTCAGGATTAGGAAAAAATAAAGCCCGACGGGACAGGATTCTTCTGGTGGATTCTGAGGGTACCGTTGTAACAACGGCTGATCTCCCGGAAAAGGTTCCGGTACTGCCTGCTTTCCACCGTCCGATCTTTCCCGGCATCCTCTCGCCGATCAGTGTCGACAACCAAACCAGTCAGTGGCTTAGAGAACAGATCAGTGAAGATAAAATGATCGCGGTGGTTATGGTCAAACCTGACAAGTTGCGTGAAGACCAGGACATGCTCGTTAATGCCTCACAACTCTACCGTCTAGGAACTCTTGCTTATGTTTTGAACTGGGTTGAACTTCCAGACCAAAGCTGTCAGTTCATGCTTTCCACTTTGCAACGCATCAAGATCAAACGATATCAACGCAAACAACAACACTATCAGGCCGAGATCGGTTATTTCGAAGATAAGAAGATTAAACTCACTGAAGAACTGAAAGCCGGAGCAGCTGCCATTGTTTCGACCCTCAAGGAACTGATCCCACAGAATCCGACTTTTTCACAGGAAATGTTTCATTTGCTGAATCAGGTGGACATCAATGATCCAGTGATGCTGGCAGATCTGGCGGCCTCCATGACCAACGCAAAGAGTGAAGATCTTCAAAAAATCCTTGAAACCGAAAACCTGGAACAAAGAATTGAAAACACTCTTTTGTTGTTAAGAGAAGAATATGATCTGAGCCTGCTCAAGGAACAGATCAGCCAAAAAATCGATGAACGTGTTTCCAAACAGCAGCGTGATTTTTTTCTCCGCGAACAACTTCGTGAAATCCAACAGGAATTGGGCCTCGAACAGGACCGTAAAAGCCTGGAACTGAGAAGATTTCGGGAAAGATTTGAGAATCTGGATTTGAATGAAGAAGCATTGAAACGTGTTGATGATGAGATGCATCGTTATTCGATGCTCGATGAGCACTCTCCGGAACTTCAAATCGTTCACCAATACCTTGACTGCATAGCCTCGCTTCCCTGGAAACAATATAGCCGTGACAGACTGAGTCTATCCCGGGCTGAGAAGATTCTAAATCAGGATCACTATGGGATGCAGAAAGTGAAAACCCGGATCTTGGAATTCATTGGGGTCAGTAAGCTCAGAAAGACCACCAAAGGCGCGATCCTTTGTTTCGTCGGTCCTCCGGGAGTAGGAAAAACATCTCTTGGACGTTCCATCGCCCGGGCTTTGGGGCGGGAATTCTATCGATTCTCAGTTGGCGGCCTGACCGATGAATCCGAACTGAAAGGACATCGAAGAACCTACATTGGCGCTATGCCGGGACGCTTCATTCAGGCTCTAAAATCAGTCAAGACGGGAAATCCGGTAATCCTCCTGGATGAACTGGACAAGATGGGGCAAAGCTACCGTGGCGACCCACTCTCAGTCTTACTCGAGGTGCTAGATCCGGAACAGAATCGTGAGTTCATGGACCATTACCTTGATCTTCACTACGATCTCTCCAATGTGCTCTTCATTGCCACAGCAAATGTTCTGGATACGATTCCACCCGCATTAAAAGACCGTTTAGAAATCATCAATCTTTCGGGTTACATCAATGAAGAAAAAATCCAGATCGGCACCAAATATCTGATTCCAAAAGTCTTAGAAGAGTCCGGGTTGAACAAGGAACAGTTTCGACTTCCCAAAAAAACTTTGGAGAAACTGATTCAGGAATACACACGGGAAACCGGAGTCCGTGGACTGGAAAAACAACTGAAAGCTCTCAGCCGTGGTGTCGCCCTAAAGGTTGCAAAAGGAGAAAAATCTTCAAAAACCGTCACACCCGGGGATCTCAAATCATTGCTCGGCCCAGCTCTCTTCCCGAAAGATGCCTTCAAATCTCCGGAACATCCAGGCATAGCCCAGGGACTGGCTTGGACTCCAAGCGGAGGATCGATCTTGAACATCGAGGCAATTGCCCTCCAGGGAGAGAAGGCAGAATTGAAACTCACCGGTCAACTCGGCGAAGTCATGCAGGAATCTTCAAAAATTGCCCATAGCCTGGTCCGGTCCATCCTGAACGGACAAAAGGACCGTCGCATTGGTTTGGATCAACCCGTGCATTTACATGTCCCGGAGGGTGCAACACCCAAAGACGGTCCTTCTGCAGGAATTTCCATGGCAACAGCAATCCATTCCCTGGCCCTTAAAAAAACGGTCAAGAAAGATTTGGCAATGACCGGAGAGTTGACGTTGACCGGCCAAGTGCTTCCTGTCGGGGGAATTCGAGAAAAACTTGTTGGTGCAAGATTGGGGGGAATAAAACAAATCATTCTGCCCAGGGCCAACAAACCGCAGTACGAGGAACTTCCGGATTATATAAAAAAAGACATACAAATAGAATTCGTTGAACGATATGCTGAAGTCAGCAATATCGCCTTGGGAATTGAACCGGAAGAAAAGTAAGAAAATGTTTATTCAATCTAACACCCTGTAAGATAATTCAGGAGTCCATCAATGCCCGATCTCAAAGAACAACTTTATCCTTCATGGCCTGCACAGGTTGTGGCACACCCTATGGTCACCTCTTCCGATGAGGACAAATTTCGTTATCTTCAAGTTTTGACACTGCTGATTGACGCCGATGACGTTATCCTTGATGAAGAAATCGAATACCTTCGAAGAATGGTCCAAATCTTCGGCCTGGAAAATGGGACCCTGGGAAAGTTGATCAAATTCGTTCAACTTCCGGAAACCGATGAAATGCGTAAAACCATGGCCACGTTTTATGACAAACGTGGTTATAGCCTGATGATGGACCTGATTTTTGTAGCCTGGTCTGATGAGGAATTTCATCCAAAGGAACGCGAATTCATCCTCCACTGCAGTGACCTTTTAGGAATATCCATGGACAAACTCCATGTGATGCTGCAGATGGTTGAGGCCATCCGCAAAGAAGATGTGGAACGCCTGAATGAACTGGTTGATGAGTTTAACGAAGTTAAAGGAGATCCAGAACAACTGAGATTCTTCTGGAGCAATCTGATCACCTGATTCTAAACTTTCTTTCCGAAATCATAGTCTCCTGCAGTAGGGCTGAAGGTGTTGTTGATTTTCAGCACAAATTGATTCTGCACAACGTTCCATCCTGGAAATTCCTGTAATCTCCGTGGTCCCCAGTGTCTCGGTTTCCGCACGCACTCTCAGTAAACAGCGAAGAAAAACGATTTCCTGTTGTTGAGAGCCAACCCCTCCTTCTGAACAAAGGTTTTGGACATCCTGAAGCCTAGACCATTCAGGAAGTCTTTTCAGGTCACCCAGCAGATCTCTTCTCAAATCCTTCAATGTCTTCATTCGGCTTTGTTGGGGAGCAATGCTACGGCAAGAAGCATTCGATCCTTTTTGCGAAATATTTGGATTGGTTTGGAAATTTAAATTCATCAAAAAAAATAACGTTATCAACAGAGCCATTCCCAAAAATGCGAATATGATATATTTTAACCAGCTACGCGCTTTTTTGGGTTCCGCGGTTTCTTCAAATTCAACCTGAAACAACTGAACCTTGCCATCCTTCGATTCCAGATTCAGACCTGGGGTTTCCTCATGCCCTAACACAGCACCCACCAGCTTGATGCTGACGATACCGGGTTTCTTCATGTCTTTGGTCAGGTTGGAAAAACGGGAAACCTCCAACGCATAACGTTCCACCAGTTTTCGGATCTGGGGAATCTTTTCCCAATTCTTGCGGTTCACTCCAGGACTGCAGATTTTCTCAAAATCCCGCCTGGAAAACATCCGTGCACTGCGTTGATTCGCTCGTCCTTGATCGCAAACCCCGATCGGACGCCATTCAGAAAATTTTAGGGGTTGGTCTTTTTCTTTGACCACTTAAAGACACTTCCTGCTTTGAGTGAACCAGAAAAAAGAGGAATTGTAGAATTGGATTTATCAGGCTGGCTGGGGCGGAAGGGATCGAACCTTCGTATCACGGGATCAAAACCCGTTGCCTTACCACTTGGCTACGCCCCATTAAAGAAATCATCTTAGCTTGCCCATCCAAGATTGCAAGAGTGAAGGGGTTACTGGTTGAGGTAATTCTGGTAGGACATCTGGCGTGCGAGGGACTGGTAGCTTTCGATCGCCATTTTTTTCCAGAGGCTGCCTTCTCCTTCCGGGGAATCGATCAGATCCTTGTAGATTTTAAGTGCTTTTTCTTCCTGTCCCTGTTGGGCATAAAGGTTACCTCTATGATAATGAGCCCAGTGGATTCTTTCCCGAATTTCAGGTTCCTGACGGTTTTCATAAAGCCCGATGGTTTTCTCAAACTGTGCGAGCGCGGATTCATTGTTTTGCACCTTATACAACATTTCTCCAGCAAGAAAGTGACTGTGGATGATAAACAAGGGTGTATCGGGCTTTGTCACCGGATGGTTGTAGCGTTTGACGGCCTGAAGGTAGGCATCCGCAGCTTCTGAAAAGTAACCGGCCTCTTCCAGCATCTGTGCAGTATCATAATACAGTTCCGGAACAATTTCCGCTTTCAAGGGGTCCTGATCCTGATCATATTTTTCAATGGTCTGCTCATAAACGATCAAAGCTTTGGAAAACTCCTTGTTTTTCCGATAGACACGGGCCAAAAGCATCCGCGCGTCGGCATCATAAACACTTTCCGGGTACTGCTGGAGAAATTGAGCCAACTTGTTTCGTGCTGCAGGATAGTCCTTTTTCTCATATAGAGTACGTCCGGTCTCCAGGTGATTAAGTTCACCCATGGTACCCGAAGCACGGGTATCGAGAAAACGCTGGATATCTAGTGCATCATCAAACAAACCTAACCTGCTATGTGCCACCGATGCCTGAAAGAGGGTGGTGTCAAAACGGAAGTTAAGCATATATTTCGTTTTGTAATCCCGGTAAGCCGCCACCAGAGCAAGATCATCCTGATTGCGGAAATGCTGGTCGATGAGACCTTTAAGGTTCTCATCAATACTTTCCTGAATCACATTTCTGCGCACATAAACACTCTGGGGATAACGGTCCATAAACTTTTCGAGACTATCAATCGCCTGCTGATAAAACCCGTATAGGGTCAGGGTAAGACCTTTCATCAGCAAAGCCTCTTCTGCCTGCTCTGATTCCGGATAAAGGGTAATGATATCTTCGTAGGCTTTGAGTGCTTTCAGGTATTCGCTGGAAAAAGGACGCTGCGACTGAATATTCGCAATCCTGAGTTTTCCTAAAAGAGCAATCTCGCGGGAATAACTGTCAATCGCATTGCGGTATGCCACGATGGCTTCATCTTCCTTGCCCTCATCCCTTAAAAAATCACCCAGCCTCAACGCAACAAATTTTGAAAAATCAGCCTTGGGGTAAAGCCGTAAAAGCATTTTGAAAACTTCACGGGCAGTGGTGTAATCCGCGTTTTCGTAATACGTCTCACCCATATGAAATAAAAGGGTCGGGTCCTGGCGGACGTAGGCCGTATTGAGGTCTCTGGCGGTATCAAAGTGTTCCCTGGCGGTGATGAAACGTCCTTGTTGATAATAAGCCTGAGCGAGCTTGTAATGAGTTACTGCAAGATGCTTGGGAGCAGGTGAAGTCCTAAGATATTCTTTGAAATCCTCGATGGCTTGTCCCCAGTTCCGACGGTCTACTTGAGTCACCGCTTTCCAGAAAATCGCTTCCACCGCTTCCATTGAGTTCGGGAACTGTTGCCGCAATTGCTCAAAATACTGGCTGGCTTCACTATGAAACTGCATTTTCTGGTAACTTCGTGCGATGCGGAATTTCGCATGGGGGATGAATGACTCTAGGCTTGAAGAATTTTCATCTGCATCAGGTTTCTGATTCATTTCCACAATCCTGACGGCAGTCTTGAAGGCATCGATGGAACGATGGTGGTTGTTCCCTCTACTTCGTTCAAGCATGGTGTAGAGAACATCCGCCGCCCGAAACATCGCCTGCATCGCAAGCGGCTCGAGGGGTTCATCAAATTCTCCTGAATCTGCTTTGCCTTGGGCGTAAACCGCCTGGAACAACTTTACTGCTTCATTGTATAAACCGTCACGGAAAGCGTTTTCCGCTTCCTGAAGCATGCTTTTAAGCATCAGTCTTCTTCGGAGTTTATCGCGTTCTGCCTTTGCTGCAGCCTTTTGTTCCTCCTCGCTCAACTCAGCCACTCCACTGGCATTGTCTGCTACCAGTGGGGATCCAAAAAGCTCCAATTGCCAGGATTTCTTCTGGAGGTCCGAAGTCCTTTCGATTCTCAAATCCTCCACCGAAAGTTCAAAATCGACGAGGGTCTGGTTTACTTCAGGGCGGATTTTGAGATAGCGGATCCTGGAATCCTCCAAGTTGCTCAATTCAAGTCCTTCCATGGGAAGGGTTTCCGGAAACCGGACGGTCAAGAGGTTTTGATCTGCCGATTCAAGTAGAAAGATTCTCGGAATCAATGCGTCGTTACTCTGATTAAGACTTCCCCGGGAAGGAGCAGCAATGAAGTTAAAGCGAAGGGTGCTGGATTCCGCTTTCCCCGATTCCAGAGCAACTGAACTCAGCTCAAAAAGAGGCAGAATTTCCTCATCCACTTCCGCCACCTTTCTTGGAGGCCGCAATACTATGGCAATTCCGTCACCCTCAGTCCGGGGTACAATTTCATAACTTAATTCGCTCAGCCTCAATTTGAACTGGGCCCAAATGGCATCATCCACTTTGTTAAAACGAATCCCGGCAACCTGTTCATCGTTGAAAAGCCTCTCATTTCGGCCATCAACAAAATCAAGCCTGGCATTCTGAAATTTGATGACGAGGGTCTTCGCCGGCAGGTTTTCGTTTACTTCATAAACAGGAGGACCGTTGGTCAGAAGATGGACCGTAACCTGCTGCCCACGGCGGATCAGTTCCACTGACTGGATCAATAATGGTGAATCCTGGGATGACCCCTGTTGAGGCAGGATTGAACCAATCAGAGAAAATAAAATCAGAACGCGTAAAAATTTCATCGCTGATGCAGGATAAAATATAGGAGAGTCCTCAGAAGAACACTAATTTGCAAATCAAATTCCATGCCCTCAGGAGCCCCAGAACCGGTAGGGAGAAAAAGACTGTAATATCAGCCTTCGTAAAATGATTTTAGCAGTTTCGACCTGGAAGGATGCCTTAATTTTCGAAGGGCTTTTGCTTCAATCTGCCTGATCCGTTCACGTGTCACATCGAAATCCTGCCCCACCTCTTCGAGTGTATGGTCTTTGACTTCATCCAGCCCAAAACGCATGCGAAGAACCTTTTCTTCTCGAGCAGTCAGGCTTTTTAGTGCTTCACGGGTTTTTTCTCCCATATTGGAAGAAACCGTGGCCTGACTTGGATCATCCACATTTTCGTCGGCGATGAAATCCTTCAATAGTGAATCTTCATCATCTCCGATCGGAGTGTCCAGAGAAATCGGTTCTTTGGCAATTTTAAGGACCTTCCGCACCTTGTGCAAAGGCATCCCGATGTGATGTGAAAGTTCATCCGCGGTAGGTTCCCGTCCCAACTCCTGAACCAGATTCCTGGAAGTTCTGGAAAGTTTATTGATGGTTTCAATCATATGCACGGGAATCCTGATCGTCCGTGCCTGATCTGCAATCGAGCGGGTAATGGACTGGCGGATCCACCAAGTGGCATAGGTTGAGAACTTATAACCCCTTCGGTATTCAAATTTATCTACTGCTTTCATTAAACCTATGTTTCCTTCCTGGATCAGATCAAGAAACTGTAGACCTCGATTGGTGTATTTTTTGGCGATGCTAATGACAAGGCGGAGGTTGGCCTCCACCAAATGACTTTTGGCAAACTTGACCCGTCTTTCCGCAATTTTCAGGCGTTTCACCTCAGCTTCAAAATCTTTCCAACTGAGGTTTGTTTTTTCAGTCATATCCTGAATGCGTTTCTGCCAGGTCTGAATTTTTTCAAAAGTACGGTTTGCGATGGGGAAAGGGCAACCGGTCTCTTCCTCGATCTGATTGATGATTTTACCCTGCTTTGCGTGGTTCGGAGTTTCTTTAAGCTCATTAAAAAGTTTTTTCAACTCATCAACCGTGAGATTAAAATTGCAGGCTTGCCTTTCCATTTGACGATATGTCAGGTCGATCTTGCTCTTATGATTGAACATTTCCATGCACATCAACTCAAGCTGACGTGAATTGAAATTGATGCCGCAAATGATTTCTCTACATGCCTTTCTCTGAGTTTCTATTTCATCCAAGTCTTTTTTCTTGTTTCTTGAACTTCCCAATCTGTTTTCAATTCGTTTTACCTTTTCAAAATGCTTCTTTAGTAGTTCCAAAACGTCGATCAATTTCCTGGTGGCAACCTCCTCATCCTCAATAACATTGTCATCATCGTCCAAACCGGAGACCACTTGCCTTGCTCTGATCTTGTAAGTCTTAAGCCTTTTGTTCAGATCGATCAGGTATTGAATGATGAGATCAGAGTTTGAAAAAATTTCAATCAACTCCAGTTGCCCGTCTTCAATCTTTTTTGCGACATCCACTTCCCCCTCACGGGTCAACAACTCTATACTTCCCATTTCCCTGAGGTACATCCGGACCGGATCATCAGTCGAGTTGTCTATACCAGGATCAAGATCCAGTTCCCCTTCCAGGTCAAATTCAAATTCCGGATTAAATTCACGATTATTGAGATTCTCCTTTTTATCAGAATCCACCACGTCAATTTCCATCTCCGAAAAGACACTGAAAATCTGCTCCATCTGTTCTGAACTTACAGGATCATCTCCAAGGTGATTGTTAATATCATCAAGGGTAATGAATCCTTTTTCCCGACCTTCAGCGATCAGATCTTTGATCAATTTTGTATCGGGTTTAAGGATTTCTTCCTTGGTGTCCAATTGGATTTTCGCTGGATTGGTTGCAGTCATGGGAAAGCTCGGGTCATGTTAAGGAAGGATTTCCTAAAAGATCCACCAGTTCTTTTTGTTTTTTACGGTGTTCAAGACGCGCTCTGAGACGCTCTTCCATGGAACCTTGAGACCCCAATTCCTGAAATTCAGACTTAAGGTTTCTCTGTTTGATGCGCTTGATGGAAAGCAATACATCATGCTGGGGTAATTCCTCCACGCTCAGGCTCATGGCTGCCTGATACAATTCAGGATTTTTTTCTTCCAGAGTTGAGATGGAAAATCCCAAACCCTGTTCTTCCATTTCCAGCAGAGCCTCGTAAAGTTTTTTTAAACGTGGCGACTGCAATTCCTCAGGCTGCAGATGGCTGCGAACCTGAGAGGCCTCATCCTGATTTTTAAGAAGTGTCTGCAAAATCCAGAGTTCATCCCTGGATTCCTCATGAAACACTGATGGTGAGGACTGTATAGCAGTTTGATCAGGGTTTTTCAAAAACTTCCTTGATTTTTCCAAAAGTTGGGATGTAGGCAGTCCCATTTTTTCCGCAACCGCATTCAGGGTCATCTGTTTCAGCGTCTGATCTTTGATTTCAGCAAATATCGGAAGCAATTCATCCAGGGCTTTGAGTTTACCCTGCAGGGAATCAGGATATTTTGAAAGGGTCTGTTGAAGCAGGTAATCGAGCACCGGCATCTGCTTCAGTAGCAATTCCCGGAAGGCATCAGCCCCATGATCCAGCAAAAAACTGTCAGGGTCTGATCCGTCGGGAAGCATGACCACCGAAGCCTCCAACTGATGAGGCAGAAAAAGACGTCCGTGGGTCCGGGCTGCTTCCCTCCCTGCATCATCTCCATCAAAAAGCAGGATGACCCGCTCTGCATAGCGTTTAACCAACTGAAGATGCTGTTCGGTCAGTGCAGTTCCACAAGGAGCAACAGCATTTTTGAAACCGTATTCATGAAGACGTATCACATCCAGATAACCTTCAACACAGATGATTTCCCGGCTTTTTCGAATTTCCTCCATACCTTGATAAAGTCCGTAGAGCACAAGACTTTTGCGGTAATAAGGGACATCATGCACCGGAAAGAGCAAACGGTTCCGGAATCTGTCATAACGCCTTCCGTTTTCTTCGTTGGTCTTGCTCAGTCCGGTTCGTGTTAAAAGGGGGGGAAGATGTCCTTTTCCCTTGAGATATTCTTCAGTTTTCGTCCACCCATCCGGGGCATACCCCAGTTTGAAGTGGGACCATTGATCTTCAGGAATCATCCGTTCATTGAGATAATCCAGGACTGAACGGTTCCTCCCTTCCATCAACTGCTGGTGATAAAATAGTTCTGCATCCAAAAGGCATTTCAGTCCTAAATCCTCACCTTTATCCGCTTGCATGGGGGAAGAGGCATCATGCTCAATTTGGAGGCCGTTCATTTTTGCCAGTTCCTCGACGGCTTCCGCAAATGAAAGCCGGTCGTGCATGATCAGAAATTTGATCGAATCTCCACTCGCACCACAGCCGAAACAATGGAAAAAGCCTCTTTGGGGATTAACGTTAAAGGACGGGGTCTTCTCGGAATGAAAAGGACAAAGCCCCTTGAAGGACGCTCCGGCCTTTTTCAGATTGATCCCACGGGTACTGATCAGGCCAAGAATATCAGTTGCCTCCGAAACCCGACGGATAAAATCTTTGCTGAATGCCATACTAAAATAATGAGTTCACTGCAGAATCTTATTTATTGAATCTGTTTTAAACCCCGGTTAAGGATGGAGTGGATGGTCCAGTTAAACTTCCATTACGGTGAAGATGGACAGACGAAGTCATCATGGGTATGAGTTTTTCTTCAGTTTGAGTTTCATCTTTAAAGGTAACCCAGGCTCCTGAAAATCCAGAAAGCCATTCCATGAGCAATTTAAGATTATCACCATGGATCTGTTTCATAAGAGTATCCACCAGCCAGACCTTGACTTTGGCGGCCATCATCATCACCAGCCATGCTTTTAATTGGTCCCGTGCCTGAAGCTTTTCCAGGGGAATTTTTAACAATCCAACGGACAACCCAACCCTGTCGACGAGTTGCATTACATTGACCATCCTTCCATTCAGCCAGGGCCTGGTTTCAAAAATTTTACTTTCCAGGTTTGCATCCAAACCCTCGTTCCTTCTAGCTCTAGTCCAGAGCATTTCGTCACTGTAGACCAACACACCGGATTGGATTTCCAGCAAGCCTGATTTGGGCTTGAGCTTATTCAACAGAAGTCGAGCATACTCGGTCACCGGTTTCGACAGTCCAGTTCAACTGCCTTAGGTCCCAGTTTTCAGACTCACTTGCTGACTGTTCACTAGCGCCTAAAGATGAAAAATAACTTAAATCTCTGCAATTGATCAGCGGCTTTGACACTCTTGGATCTCCCTTTGGAAAACTTTCATTTGAAGCTCAAAATCGAGGGTCTTGAGGCCACAGACCGATTTGGCAAAAAACTGGGAAGTCTGCTCCGGCCCGGAAGCATCCTCCTTCTGGAAGGTGAAATGGGTGCAGGAAAAACCACCCTGGCCAAGAGCATCTGTTCGGCTTTGGAAATCAATCCTGAAATCGTGAACTCCCCGACTTACACCTTCGCCCATCTTTATCCGGGAAAATTGAATGTCAGCCATGTTGATCTTTTCCGCATCGAACGTTCAGAGGAATTGGACGATTTTGACCGTGAGGATCTGATCTGTGATGAGGGTATCACTCTAGTCGAATGGCCTACTTTTCTGGAAAATTTACTCAATCATGATCCCGTACTGAAGTTAAAATTCAACATCATCGAAACCGACTGTAGATCAATCATGATGATTTCCAATCACCCGTTTTACCGTCCTCTTTTTGAAGAGGGAATCTTTTCCGGAATTTCTTCAAACTGCACCGTGGTTGAAACCCCATGATCCGTCTCGCAGTAGACACCGCCTTTGAACAGCTTTCGATGGCGTTGATCGAAAATAATACCACTCTGGCTCGTTACCATTCAGCAGACCGCAGACGCAATGCCTCCATTCTTTTTCAAAAACTTGATGAGTTGATGGTTCATGCAGGGATTAAACCCAATGCCATCGACAACTTTGTCATCAACCAGGGCCCAGGATCCTACACCGGGGTCAGGATCGGGATGTCACTCATCAACACCCTGGCACAGGTTTTCCAGAAACCTGTCATTCAGGTCAATTCCTTGAGGCTTCTTGCATCCCAGGTCTGTTCTGAAAAGGAACCTTTTCTGGTCCTGCTCAATTGTACCCGGGAAGAGCTTTTTGTTGCAGAATTTCAGTATCAGCAAGAGATCCTGAAACAGTTGTCCCCAATTACTTTGAAACATCTTGAAGAACTCAAAAAGGATCTGACCTCAAAGCCAATTCTATTACACCGCATTCAGCGAACCAATGACCGTTGGGCTTCATCGTTTGAGGGAATAAATTGCATGAAACTCGATCGGCCCGAAGTCGATGCCGTTCTACTGGACCTTGCAGCCATGGAAGGAATACGCCATCAGATTTTGGAATGTACCCCTTCTGCACAACCTTTGTATATAAAACGTGACGTTTGATTTCTAAATCAATAAAAATTCTGAAGTTCTAACAACATGCTTTACAGGAATTTTTCAAACCAGGATGAGATCGACAGGGAATACAATCCCAGGCTGCGGGTGGAACAAACAGATCAATACCTGACAAAATACCTTTCCGAAAGTGAAAGGGTCAGTAAAACATTGAATCATCAGGATGGAATCCAGTATGGGCCAACCCTCAACGAAGTTCTGGATTACTATCCCTCATCCGAGGCTCAGGCCCCTTTAGTCTGTTTCATTCATGGAGGATACTGGCATGCTTTTTCGAGCCGGGATTTTGCTTTTATTACGGAAGCATTGCATTTCCAGGGACTTTCCGTTGCACACATCAATTACGGGTTATGCCCTGAGGTAACTCTGGATGAAATCGTAAGACAATGCCGTGCCGCCCTTGCATGGCTTTTCCGGAATGCGGATGAGCTTGGTTTCAATCCTGAACAGATCGGAGTGGCAGGACATTCTGCAGGAGGGCACCTGACAGGAATGCTGTTGGCAACCAATTGGGAGCATGATTACGGGCTGCCCTCAAATCTGATTCGAGCAGCATTTCCCATCAGTGGACTTTTTGACCTTAGACCCTTTCCCTTTTCCTGGCTCCAACCCAAACTCCAGTTCAATCTGGAACAGGTCATGCGGAACAGCCCCCTTTTCCTGGAATGCCCGGGCGATTCCAAAGTAAAGGTTCTGGTCGGTGGCGATGAGTCCGAGGAATTCCAGCGACAATCTTCAGACTATTCGAAACACCTTCGTAAGCAGGGTATTGATGCAGAGTTCACCATAATCCAGAAAAAACATCATTTTGATCTTCTGGATGACTTTCTTGGAAAGGGCGGTGAAATAACTCAACTCATCACCCAAACCATGAATCCTTCCTGACGGATAAACCAGGTCCAATACAATCCTATCCAGCTCTGAAAAATCAAAGCTTCCTCTTTTTCAGAGTGATGCATAAAATGGTGATTCACTCATTTCCCATCAAAAGGTTCCCCACGGAGAAAAGATGCAGCTCGAACAAATGAACTTGGAACAACTTCAAAACGAAGAAAAAAACCTCCTCTCCACCCACCAGCAATTTCTTGATTCATCATTGAAACTGGATCTGACCCGGGGGAAACCCTCTGCAGAACAGCTTTCTTTGTCCGAGGGCATGGAGGGCCTTCTGGCAGGAAAGATGATTCACGAGGACGGAACCGACCTGCGCAATTATGGAGGTGCGAATGGGATTCCCGAGGCCAGGCAACTTGGAGCAGACATGCTGGGACTTACTGCCGATGAAGTGATGGTCGGAGATCATACCAGCCTGACCCTGATGTACCTTTACCTCCTTCATGCATATTACCACGGGGTACAGGGAGCAGAAACCGCTTGGGTCAAAGAAGGCCAGGTCAAATTCATCTGCCTCGTGCCGGGATATGACCGACACTTCACCATCTGTGAAGAACTCGGAATTGAAATGATCAATGTCCCATTTCTTGAAGATGGCCCAGACCTCGAAAAAATTGAAGCATTGGTCGAACAAGATTCGAAAATCAAGGGAATCTGGTGTGTTCCTAAATATTCAAATCCGACCGGACATATCTACTCCTCTGAGGCCGTAAAACGGATCGCGAGATTGGGACTTAAGGCTGGTGCCAATTTCAGGGTCATGTGGGACAATGCTTACGGTGTACATGATCTTGAAAGCTCACCTCCGGTGCTGGAACCCATCATGGAACACGCCAGGGCAGCAGGTTGCGAAGATTCCATTATCCAAGTCGCTTCAACCTCCAAAATTACTTTTGCAGGAGGAGGAATTTCATTCATCGGCGGGTCGCTGAACAACCTAAACCACTTCCGAAAACGTCTTTCGGTGATGACCATTGGTCCAAATAAATTAAATCAGCGAAGACACATGTTATTTCTTCAAGACCTGGATGGAGTCAAAGCGTTGATGAAAGAACATGCTGAAATCCTGTCACCTAAATTTAAGACCGTTGAGAAACACCTTAACGAAGGACTTCAGGGAAGAGGTATGGGAAGTTGGAGCAGCCCAAGAGGTGGTTATTTCGTTTCTTATGATGCTCCTCCCGGAACCGCAAAAGAAATCATTCGGTTGGCAGGCGAGGCGGGTGTGAAGCTAACTCCTGCGGGTGCGACGTTCCCGTATCAAAACGATCCAAATGATGCAAACATTCGCCTCGCTCCAACCTTCCCAGTCCTGGAAGAGGTGGATCAAGCTATGAAGGTCTTCGTTAATTGCGTTAAACTTGCCTGCATCCAGCAACAGATTAAAAAGAAAAGTTGAAGCTCGGGACCAAGAATAAAGGGGGAGGCCGAGAAAGTTAATCCATTGCCAAACTAATTCAGGAGTTTGAAACTTGAACGTTTAAATTCCTTACGTTCCATCAGTTCGAGATAATGGGAGGCCACTTGGTGGAGGTTTTCATCCTCCATTTCAAAATCTTCTGACCGGCTTGACCGAACGAAGCTATTGAAATGCGTGCGCGCTTCCGCCAGGTTCTTTTCCCGGTAAGCAATCAATCCCAGAAAAAAACGAATCTCAACAGGACTTCCGGACAATTCGAGCCCCTGATTGAGTACTTCCTTGGCTGTTTTCATTTCATCCAGCTGAAGTCTGAATTTCCCCATTTCCAAAAACAGCAGTCCTTTTTCAGCCTCAGAAAGCTGACCATGCTCCATTTCCATCCCCATTTTTTCTAGAAACCTTCCGGGATACATTTTCACCTGCAGGAATTTGGGAAATTTCAGGGGTTTGACCCGTTCCAAACGTTTTTGTTCATCTTCGCTGAGACGCAGAAGTTGCTTGGTCAACATTTCTGAATAAAGAGAGGAGCGATAAGTCAGGTCGGTTTTGAATTCCAGTCCTTTTCCACAGTTTTTACATTCGAGTTGTTGCGGAGTCCAAAGGTCTTCATCCTCAAAAGGAGACCGTTGCTCGATCTTTTCTTCATCAAAATAAAGGACGTCCAGATGATAGTGATAAGAAGTTCGGCATTGGACACAAAAAACTCTGACCTGCGGATGATTTCCGGAAATCATTTCCGTCTCCGTCAATGCATCCTCATGCTCGATAGGATGATCATGAATGGTGCAAAGCAGAGAAAGCAGTTGGGCCAAAGCTGTTTCTCCTTCACGGTAATGCTTGAATAATTTATCTATGAACCGGCGGTCAGGATGTTTTTCAATGAAATCAAAAAAGAGCAGGTAGTGCTCATTGATCAACCGATTGAAATGCTCGAGCATCAACTCCATCACTTCGCTGTCTGGAAAACGAATGAACAATTCCAATGCATATTCCAGATGATCATGACTCGAATTCTCAACAAGCTTTTGAAATGAATCCCGGTAAAGCCTCGTCAATGCTTCGTTGAGCCGCGGCAATTGATGCTGCCATGGTTTAGGCAACCAGGTGGGATAGGAGAAGGCTTCGGGAGAAGGTAGAACGCTGAGAAGATTCCAAAGAACAAACTTAGGACCATAAGGGAACCCGGGAGGTAATTTTGGAAAATCAGCAACTGTCCCACTTTTCCTGGTTTCTTCAATTAATTGCTCGATGATCTGATCTCGGAAAGCATCTCTCAGCAACTGTGTTGAAAAAAGTTTATGGAGCACCTCCACTTCCTCCGAAGGGTGAGTCAGGATCCGATGTTCCTGTTGTATCACCAGCCAGTTCAAGGG
>LNZD02000005.1:5213-17195 GCA_001469005.2 SAR324 cluster bacterium lautmerah10 | reverse complement strand
GGAATAGAGAGCCCAGGCGGTAATGCACTTCCACACGATAGGTGGAATCATGATGATTCAAGTAATCCTGAAAAGCATTGATTGCATCGTTATTGTTTTCCGATTGTTGAAACAAAAGTCCCATCCGGTAATTTGTTACCGGGAGGTATTGCTGGTCTCCTGTAGTCTGATACTTGCGGAAGTAATCGAGAGTGATTTTATTTTCTTTGATCCTGGCTGAACCGGACTTCTTTTTGTCTGAAGAAGCTACCGCTGCAAAACGTGTCTCTGCCCGCCAAAATGAAGCCCCCGGGGCCAGTTCTGATTTTGGGTGTTCTTCCACCACCCTTCCGAAATATTCTGAGGCCTTCGAATAATTCTGCTTTTTTTGAAACCCGAGGGCCAAGTTATGTTTGATATTGAGTGCCGTTTCCGGATCTTCTTTTCCAGGAAGCTTGAGATAGGCATCCCAATAACGTTCGCTGCGTTCAGGATTTTGTTGGAACAGCCACGCCCATCCCAAAAGATTCAGGCGTTCTTCGGCTTGTTGTTGAGGGAGGTTTTCAGGATCCAGCGTTTCCAGTTGACGTGAAACCTGTCTGAATTCAGGAACAGCTTCTTTGAGCGTGGTTTCCTGACGGATCAGTTCTGCGCGATAGAAAGTGACAAAACCCTGCCAGTAGAGAGACTCGTCCTTGAACTTGGAAGCGGGATATTCTCGAAGCAATAATTTCAGGGTCTGCAATGCACCGGAATACTGCTGCATCCTGGCCAGCACCACTCCTTTTCGAAATAGGACTTCTTCCTGGTATTTCCTGCTTCCAGGAAAGTTTTTCTGAAATTTTTGTAAATCCCTCAGGGCCTGGTTCAGACTTCCGGCTTGTTGAGATGCACGAGCCTGAAGGAACATCATATTTTCCCTGGACTTGCCGCTTCGAAATTCTTGAAGATAACAGGACGAAGTGTTCCAGGCTTCCTGGTAAAGCCCATCCTCGAACATCTGACGGGCAAGATCCGTCTGCTGCTCCTCGCTCAGACCCTCCGTCAGAAAACACTGTGCGAACAAGTGCGGGACGAATCCTCCAGCAGTGAGAAGAACGATGCTGATGAAAGCAAAAAAAATACGATGGACTTGGAATTTCATAAACCCGAAAAAGACACGGACATTAGTTTACAAATTCGTTTTTCAAAAGTTATTGCCAGCAAAAGTGTTTGGGCCTATCAATTAAAAACTGTTTTGTACTTTGCTTTGGATGCACAAAAAATATTCAGTTGAAACTTGAAAGTCTGGAGAGTGCTAGTGAGTTCGCGGACAGATTCCCGATTGACCCGACTTTCAACAGGCATTGCTTTCAGGCGAATTTGAACCAGCCCCGGTATCAGCCCATTCCATTTGCGCTAAAGGGTTCGAGGCTGGACTAAAATCCTAAGCAGCAAAGTTGAATCCTTCCATTGAAAAGCCTGCTCCTTCTTTATTTTCCCGTTGAGATTTTAATGGAAAGCCTTATGTTTGAATCCATTATAATAGCCTCAAAAACCTGAAAAATCCATGACACCCTCAACGGTTGACAGAGTCCAAATCAAAGTCTGCGGGATCACCACTCCTGAAGAGGCAAAAGCCTGTGTCGACTTGGGGGCAGACATGATTGGAATCAACTGTTGGGAGCCCTCACCACGCTATGTTTCGAAAGAAAAACTGAGTGCCATCACCGATTTAATTGGCGATCATGTAGAAACAGTGGCTTTGTTTGTCAATGAAGACCCGGAAAAAGTAAATTCCCTGATGGAAGAAAACGGATTCAATACGGCTCAACTTCATGGGGATGAAACCCCTGAATATACCATGAAAATCAATTTCCCTTGGTTCAAAGCTTTCCGGGTTCATTCTGAGTTCCAGCCTTCCACCATCCGCCGATATGGTCAAAGCCGATTCCTGCTCGATGCCTACGCCAAGAACACTTATGGCGGAACTGGAAAAACCTTCAATTGGGATATCGCCATCGATGCGAAACAGCAGGGACACTTGATGCTTGCAGGAGGACTGACTCCAGAAAATGCCGCAGACGCGGTCAGAAAAGTCAAACCTGACGCACTGGATGTCTGCAGCGGAGTGGAAAGCAAACCCGGGGAAAAAGACCTGGCTGCCGTGGAACGGTTCATCCAAAACGTTCGAATGGCAGAGCAGGAATTAATGGAATCCGCTCTTGTTTCTCAACTCGATAGGAGCTCTTCATGACCAGCACCCGCTTTACCACTTCCGGAGGAGTGAATATCGAAAAATCGATGACGCCTTTGGATGACAAACAGGCCCTGGACAAAATTTACCAGTACATTGACACCCACAAAGGTGCGTTGTTTGTCAGTAATTATGAAGTCCCTGACCGCTATTCCCGTTGGGATTTAGGTTTTGTCCATCCGGCTTTGGAACTGCCTTAAGGGGCATCCACACTTGGAAAAATTTGAATCAGGCCGAGACCGACTTTCAGGATCGGTCAAGCCGATGCCGGATTTTTTCCCGGAGGAAGAACGGAGTCGACAACCCGGATTTTTTTCTCTGATCCGTAGTATTTTTAAAATCTTTGAAAGTGAAGATCCCTACCTCGGGCTGTATGGCGCATTCGGGTATGACCTTGTTTTTCAGTTCGAAAACATTAGCCCCCGACATCAGAGGGATCCCCAGCAGGTTGATTGCCACCTCTATCTTCCTGTGGAGTTGGTGGTGGTCGATCGGCAGAAGGAAGAAGCCCACAAGATTCAGTACCATGTCGAGACCCCTGAGGGCATGACTGAAAGCTGGTGGAATACCGGAGATTCCTTCGAACCCGTCATGGGTTCTGAACCAGCAGAATTCGTCAGTGATCATCAACCCGGGGAATTCGAAAAGAAAGTCCAGACCATTCGTGAAGGTTGCCGTGAGGGAGATTTTTTTGAAGTTGTTCTATCTCAATCGTTTTCAACGGCATTCCGGGATACGCCGACTTCTTTGTTCCGCAGAATATGCGATCAGAATCCCAGTCCCTATACCTTCCTGATCAACCTTGGAAATGAACAACTGGTGGGCGCATCTCCCGAGATGTACGTCCGTGTCACGGGACAACGGCTGGAAACCAGTCCCATTTCCGGAACCGTTCCAGTCGGTGGGGACCCCATGGAAACTGCGGATCGGATCAAAAGTCTGATTTCTTCTGAGAAAGAGGAATCGGAACTGACCATGTGCACCGATGTAGACCGAAACGACATGGCCCGGATTTGTGAGCCCGGAAGCGTGAAACTCATCGGCAGAAGGATGCTGGAACGCTACTCCAGGTTGATCCATACGGTTGATCATGTGGAAGGAATACTGACCCCTGACCGTGACGCCATTGACGCCATTCTGGTCCACATGTGGGCATGCACGGTAACCGGATCACCCAAACCGGTGGCAATGCAGACCATCGAAAATTTGGAAAATTCACCCAGGCGCTGGTACAGCGGATGCGTTGGTTTTCTGTGGTTCAACGGTTATGCCAGCACCGGAATGACTTTACGAACCATCCACCTCGAAAAAGGCCTAGCCACCGTCAGAGCAGGAGCCACCCTGCTTTATGATTCGGATCCTGCTGCGGAGGAACGAGAAACACGGATCAAAGCCTCCGCCTTTCTGGAAGCAACCCTTGGTCAAAAGAAAAAGGAAAAGTCACAGGAACCATCCCTGCTTTCAGAGGGAAAAGGGAAAAAGGTGTTGTTTGTTGATCACCATGACAGTTTTGTTCACACCCTCGCATCCTACGTCCGGCAAACCGGGGCGGAGGTCACCACCTTGCGATCAGGATTTCCACATCAAATGCTGGATGATCAAAAACCGGATCTTCTGTTTCTTTCCCCTGGACCTGGACGTCCTGGAGAGCAGGGGGTTCCGGAACTGGTAGGTGCTGCGGTAGAACGGGGAATCCCGGTTTTTGGAGTCTGCCTGGGACACCAGGGGATCGCAGAGCATTTTGGAGGACGACTCAATACCTTTGATACGCCCTACCACGGAAAGCCTTCAAGAATTCAGCATCATGGCCAGACGATCTTTAAAGAACTTCCCAATCCGTTCAAAGCAGGACGCTATCACAGTCTTTATGTCGATCGGGAAACATTGCCGGAATGCCTAGAGATCATTGCTGAAACAGAAGAAGGGATCATCATGGCGCTCAAGCACCGGGAATTACCTGTTTACTCCGTCCAATTTCATCCCGAATCCATCCTCACCCTGACTGACCAGTCTGGATTCCGCCTGATCCGTCAAGTCATTGAGATCATGACTTGAATTACTTTTTTTTGCATTTTATTAAAATCGATCAACGTCCACCAAAGGGTGGAGGAGCCCCGTTCCAGACCCGCTGATGTTTGGAAGGTGGACGATAGATAACACCGGTATTCCAATCTCTTACAGCCGGGCTGGGTCTTTTTTGGTAACTGGCTTCCCTGACTTTGCCATTCCAATAGCAAGAACCACAAGCAGAGTTGGAAGAGTTAGTAGGTGAATTTTGAGGGAGTATTTTGGAAAGGAAGAAAAGAAAATTTATGTTGTGAATGATTTAATGAAATCACATAGGCCCTGAAAGGGATCGGTGGTCTTTTCCATTCTCTAATTCTTCTAATTCCTTCCAGAAATCACTCACCGCATTATCGACCGCATCATCAAGATCCGTTTTTGGAAAATTTGGATGTTTCTTTGGGTTTACCAAAAGAGCAATTTGAGTGCTCGGTTCAATTGTTTTGAAATTCAACATATTGTTCTTCTTGAGAATTAAATTTTTTCCTGATGATTTTCAACCAGTATTTGAATTCATAATACGGCCATTCAAAACACCAGATAAGGGAGAGACAAATGAGTTTAATCATCTTAGATTTTAAAAGATTTATTATTCGTTACGTCTTCTATTGGTGAAAAGATCAAAAAGTCATCAGAGATATCTGAATGCTTTAAAATCATGGGATCTCAACTTTCTTTTTTTCCTTATGCAATTAGGGGATTTATGCACGAAGTTGGAGAATTCTATAACCAGCCTCCTTCAAATCTTCACACTTCATTGAGAAGAGGGACTTGAGGGTAGATGAGGGGAAGGAAATCCTTTCAATCGGTTCTGAATCTCCGCATTCCGTTTTCACGAAGATTGACATAAAGGATCAACAACTAAGGAAAAACTCTGGGATCAAATGTTGGGGAGAAACTTTAAATGTCAGACGAGCAATTCTTCAGGCGGAGGATTCAATGCAGGATCCTGGTAATCTGAAACATACATAAATTTGAATATAAGATTTTCTTCAGTTCCCAGAGAATCGGGTTGGCTGCGGTCTTCAAGCCAACGGTTATACAAACCCTCAATCATCAGTGATTGGGTCGAGACGGTATATTGGGAACGGATCAGATACCGGCTGAGTTCTTCCAGGTTCCCTTCCAGGAACATTTCACTCAAATCCTCGTAGAGTTTGATTTCTTCTTTTTCTCCATCCTTCCAGAGCACGAAAGGCCTCCCATCTTCGGGTTGAATGATCTCATTCGGTTCATTCAAACTCCTTTTCACATCTGAAAAAAAGAACAGGTACTCTTCGTCTTCGATTCTGTTTTCATCATTCAGAGGAGGTTCGACAATGACTTTGAGGACGGTGTAGGTATGTTCCGGAACCGGAATATGGGTCGGTTTTTCTACACCTTTTTCATCGATGAAATTGTACAACCAGTTGGTTTCCATAAATTCTATCGTAAGTCTTCGTTTCCAATTCGGGCAAAATCAGTCATTCAAGCTTCATTCCCCAAACTTCAAAAGATTTTGAAGAAGAGTGTTTTACTCCGGTTTTCTAAATTGCCTTTGACTGAATTGCATCAAAATGGACTCTTTAATGTTTCCTGAAAAAATTCCAGCAGTTCAGGACTCTTTCGATCGGTCTCCTCCAAGAAGTTGTTTCTCCCTGGCCGCAGTAGCCGACCCCGCGGCCACCAGCCAAAAAAACAGCCAGACAAAGACCTCGTAACTGCCTGCAAGTTCGGCGATCGCATTCGGGCCATAGGTTTTGTCAAAAAATATGAGGAATGCAACCAGCCCCGAACCGATCAAAATCCCCTGGATTTTGGCTTTGGTCTTGGCATCCATTCAAATCCTCTCGAGTTCCTGAAGAAATTTCGCCGCACGTGCCGTGTAAACCGAGGAGGAGATCCGGATTTTTTCAATGATTTTTTCATCATAGGTTTTCTTGACCTGTCCCGGTGACCCGACCACCAGTGAAAAAGGAGGGATTTCCTGGTTCTCAAGCAGGATGGAACCCGCCCCGATGATGCTTCCCCTTCCTATCCTGCAACCATTCATGATAATACTTCCCATTCCAATCAGACAATCATCATCGATGGAACACCCATGGAGGATACAATTGTGGCCAACCGTCACTCGATTTCCGATGGTGAGAGGAAAACCCGGGTCGGTATGGCCCATGCTGAGATCCTGAAAATTGGTTTCTTCACCGAGCGTGATCATTTCATTATCCCCTCGGAGAACCGAATTGAACCAAAGGGATGATTTTTCCGCCATACGGACCTTGCCCATGACCATCGCACCAGGCGCGACATAAGCATCATCTGCCAATTCAGGTTGATGTTGATTGATGGAAAATTGATTCATGTCTCTTATTTTCAATAGGATCTTATTTTTGCAAAATATGGAAAACCATGAAAAGGTTCTTTGTGAAGACCTTCAAGAGGCACACGGAACATGATCTAAGGAAAGCATTTCCCGTTCCTGTAAAAAGCGTCACTGATTAAAGGATTTTTATCAGAATGCCCTCCAAACCTTTTTGGGAAGAAAAGTCCCTGGAAGAGATGAACCATGAAGAATGGGAATCCCTCTGTGACGGATGTGGGAAATGCTGTCTTCAAAAGCTGGAAGATGAGGATACCGGAGAAATCCACTACACTGCATTGGCCTGCAGCCTGTTGGATGTTGAAACATGCCGATGTAAGGATTATAAGCAGAGACACAAGAAGATTCCTCAATGTATTAAATTAAATCCTGAAAAATTTCACGAGTTCGGATTTCTTCCCGGAACTTGTGCCTACCGTTTGCTTTCTGAAGGCAAGGCCCTGCCCCAGTGGCACCCCCTTCGTTCAGGCTCCTCGGAATCCGTTCATGACCAGGGAATTTCGGTAAAAAGATTTGCCAAACATGCAGAATCCGGAGATGTGTTGGAACATCACCTGATTGACTTATAAAATTTGAAAAAAACGAGTTCAGTGACTCAAAAAGAAAAAACCTCGAAGGTGATGGAAAGTTTTGAGAATGATCTGGAAGACCGATGCGTGGATTTTTTTGTCAGGAACGACGGAACCTTTGGGTTTGAAGAATACCGAAGGGATCATGAAGAAGGCGGAAGATGGAGCAAAGTCGGTCAATTTTCCGGAACCCGTTTTTCTTCTCTTGAAGCGGCAAAAGCATCCGCAAAGTACCTTGTCCCATGGCTGCCTTCTTCATCGTGGTGACTCAGGATTTTCTAGGAATTCTTCGGGCATCATCATTCCAACCGCTTCAGCCTGGCTTTTTTCGAATTCATAACAATCAGAATCATACTGCTTTCCACGGATTCCTCCTCGAACGCATCCGGATTCTATCGACCCGAAACTCGGCCCCCAACTTTCAGGCAGTTGGGGTGAGCCCGGAGTTGCCAGCCAAATCCGGTACAACAACCGTCTTCTTTCCTGCTCGTCAAAATCTTCAAAACCCGTTCTGGAATGCAAGACGGAGTGATTGTTGATCAATTGCAAATCGCCTGGTTCCAGGCTCATCCTATAGGTCAAATCAGGACGGTGAAGCAGTTGATCAAGATGATCCATGCATTCGATTTGTTGGTCACTTAATGGTTTGACTTCCGGAATCTCCTGCGCGGTCCTGACACGGTTTCGGTTCCATTTGCCGAAAAGCTTTTCCTCCTCTGAAAAATCGAACAATGGCTGGGAATAAAATGGCGCTTCTCCGGAAGCCTCTTCCTGATTCCTGCTGAAAGTGAAAGGCTGGGATGCAATTTCAGCCAGATCGCTTCGTTCCTTTTTAAGAATCTCCCAGGCAGAATGACTGCTGGAAACCAGACTCTCACCGCCTGATTTTGCCTGGTTGTAACACGCAAGCAGAGCAAGGTCGCAGCTGTCGGCATGAAAATCGAGTTTCGCGTTGGATGAATAACCCCGTCCGTTTGGTGCCCTGTATTGGGTTCCCTGATTGCTGACTTCAGAGAGGTATTGAGTCGATTTTCCCTGGGGCCTGGGAACTCCGAAATGAAGACTGATGGACCAAATCATTTTCTGAAATTCTAATTCAGTCAGCCCTTCTCGAGGTAATCCTTTGACCAACGCAATTCCAGTCCCCAACATGGCCTGATCGACTGCAGAACGAATCAACTCCAAAACAGGTTCGACCTGGAAATCCTTTTTGCTGTATTCAAAAAGAGGTTTCTCAAGATGGAACTGATCTTTGACAAAATCTCTTGTCAGGGAGGCTAATTTCTCATCAACTCGAAAGATCCATTCATCGGAATTCTTCAAGTCTTCGGCAAGCCAAGAAAATGTTAATTTCTTCATTCAGAGTTTTTGTAGATTCATGCTTCCGTTTGATGCCTGAGATATCCGGCTTTCAATTCATTTTCCAGAAACTCTGAAAACAGGATCGGTTTGAATTTGGGGTTTCCTGTTCCTTTCAAGGGTTTGATCACTGTGTTCACATGGGGGTCATAAAAAAACGGACAGGAATAACGTTCTCTGTTTTTGGGATTGATCACGCGATGGGGCGTAGGGATCAGAAATCCGTTCGAAAGTCTCTGAAGCATCTCTCCCACATTGAGGACGAAGGAATCAGCAATATAAGGAACATCCACCCACTCCTCTTCCTGGGAAAGTACTTGTAATCCTCCCACCTCATCCTGCGCCAGTAAAGTCAGGCAGCCAAAATCCAGGTGGGGTGCGGAACCATAAATCCCCTCCTGAAATGCCCCGGAACGGGAAGGATAATGAAGCAGCCTGAGCCAGGTTGTGGGAGTATGGAATGCATCAAGAATTTCATCAGGTTCGGCTCCAAAAGAAAGAACTGCAAGCTTCATCAGTTGAAAACCCAGCTCCTTCATGGAACGGTGATAGGTTTCCAGAGTTTCCCGAAACCCTTCCAGAGATGGCCATTGGTTGGGACCTGATAAAAAAATCGATGGATCTTCATGGGAGTCCTCTCTCATCATCATGAATGAGGCAGACTGGTTGGGGTTTTCAATATTTTCAAATTTTGAATTCACATCCGTCGAAGTATTGATGGGGATGTAACCACGGTGCAGGTGGTTCAACTCCAATGACATTTTTGTTTCAATCGGAAGTCCATGAAACTGTCTTGATGCTTCGAAAACCCGATCCACCAAAGACGAAGGAATTCCATGGTTGACGACCAAGGCAAATCCGATGGTGGAAAAGACTCTCCCGAATTCTTCAACCAGTTCGAAATAGTCTGAAGATCTTTCCTGTGGGAGAGCACTGAGGTCAATTCGTGGAATGGGATGCAAAGCCTCACCCTCTGAGTTTCCGGATTTCATGAGTGATCTACAGGCTCATGCGTTCGATCAATTCCGCAACCGATTCTTTCCGGCATTCTCGATAGTTTTCTCCAGCCCATAAGGACTGATATTCGGGATTTTCGAGTTTTTGGGCTTTTTTCCTGATGGATGCGGTCATGGTGTTTTGGATGGGAAAGGGCAGCAACGGTTGTCCCTGCATCAGGCTAATGAATTCGTTTTCCAGGGCACGGGCCGGTCTTCCGGAAAAAGCCCGGGTAAAGAGACTCGGCCTGGTTTTCTGGTCCAGCAACATTTCCTTGTATTCCTGCGGTGCTCCACTTTCGGCGCAGGTCAGAAATGCCGTCCCCATCTGAACTGCTGTCGCACCTGCCTGAGTCATTTCAATAAGATGATTCCGGTTCATGATCCCGCCTGCGGCCACCAGAGGGAGTTTGGAAGAACCAGTCAGCATTTTGATCAATGCCAGGGTTTTGAGTTTCTTGTCCTCCCCGTCGGGCTGAAAAACACCTCGGTGTCCGCCGGCTTCGATGCCTTGGGCCACAATGAAATCGCCCCCGGCCTTTTCCACTTTTTCTGCTTCCTGGGCTGATGTTGCCGTCATTCCGACCTTGATGTTCATGGAACGCGCCTGACTGAGGATGGCCTGATCAGGAACCCCGAAATGGAAAGTAAGGATGTCCGGAGGATCCTTCCATACCGGCTCCAATTGAGATTCCAGATTTGGAAAGTAAGGGGGACCAGGAAGGTTCAACTCAAGATTCCCCGAAAATTCAAGGGACTTGAGAGCATTCAGTGCTTTTTCCGAGTCCTGAGCAGAGGCTTCAAAATTTTCTGGAACTACAAAAAAATTACAGTTGAGCGCTCCTTGGGCGTCTGAATGGATCAGGCTCCTGGCAGCCATAATGTCCCTCGAAATCTGTTCCGGACTGCTGTATGCGAAACCGAAACTTCCCACAACTCCGGCATTGATCGAGGCCGCAACCAATTCAGGAGTATTGATTCCCCCGGCCATGGGAGCCTGGATGATAGGCGATCTCAGTCTTCTAAATTCAAACATCTTTGTTGTTTTTTGAATGGAGGATGATTAGTTTCCCTGGTGTAAAAGGGGGGGGCTTTGCGTCTCATATCATCTCCGGTTTCTTCCAGAGTTGTTCTGTAAGAACTCCGACCCTGTCTTCAATCTTTTGCATGGCATCAAGAATCAGGTCTTCACGGAAACGCCTGCCGATGATCTGCACTCCGGCAGGCCGTCCTTCAATCATTCCGACCGGTACCACTCCGGCAGGTAAACTGAGCCAATTGATGCCTGTGCTGTAGATGGCTGAGTAAAATGACTTCTGAAGCGCTTCAAAGCTCCTTTCATCACAGTCCCAGTCCGGTGTGGGCTGAAGAAAGAAGGGCGAAAGGATCAGCGGAGTTTGATCCAGCAGGATATTCCATTGACGGGTCATGGCGGTTCGATCCTTGATTCCGTCCCGATAGGCTTCCGCATCGGAGACCGTTCCCATTTGGAAGTACCATTCGAAGATTTTTTGGATGGTTTCGCTTCCGTGTTTTTGTGCATAGGGCATGAGGTAGGTCTTGAGTTCATAACCCAGATAACGGAACCAGCAGTCCGCCGCTTCATCAACCGAAGGAGTGGTCAATCGCTCAACCGCATAACCGGCATCCGAAAGATAGTCTGCAGCTTTTTCCACCAAAGCCAGAACCTGCGGATGCATCGGATGTCCGTAGTTTTCGGTGGTAACTCCAACTCGAATCGGTTGAGGCTCATCCGGCCAATCATCAAAAGGAACGGGCATCCAAAATGGATCCCGCGGATCGGATCCGGACATCACCCGGGTAGCCAGCCTAACATCTTCCACTTCACGGCAAATGGCCCCCTGAACCGACATCAACTGGGACAGCATGCCCCGTTCCGCCGGGGCCGAAGAAAGCCAGGCCGGAACCCGGCCGAATGTCGGTTTGACCGTCGCCAGACCGCAGTTGTGTGCAGGATAGCGCAAGGATCCGCCAATATCATTTCCGTGATGAATCGGTCCGAATCCCGCTGCCGCAGCAGAGGAGGCTCCCCCGGAAGAGCCCCCGGGGCTTGCCTGCTCATCCCAGGGGTTGAGAGTTCTTCCAAAAAGCGGATTGTCCGTGTTCATCCTCATGGAAAGTTCAGGAGTGTTGGTACGGCCGATGATGATCGCTCCTGCTTTTTTGAGAAGACTGACCAACGGGGAATCCTCCCTGGCAATCAAATCGGCAAAAGCGGGAAGTCCATTGGAGGTGGGTTGTCCCTCAACATCCACGTTGCATTTCACCGTCACCGGAACTCCATGCAGGGGTCCTGTGGCTTTTTTACTCTCAAGCTCACGGTCGGCCTTTCGGGCTTCGTCAACGGCCGTTGGATTCAAATCTCCAACGATGGCGTTCAAGCTTGGATTGAGTTTCTGA
>LNZD02000005.1:0-5180 GCA_001469005.2 SAR324 cluster bacterium lautmerah10 | reverse complement strand
CTGCGTTCCTGTGGTTTTCCTTTTGAGTGATTTCATGTAAGGATAGCTACACCATTTTTTCAAAGAAATTTCAATGTTTTCCTATCACCGTCCTGCATCCACCGAAGAAGCTTTGAGCATCCTCAGCCGGGAACCCTGTGTCCCCCTGGCTGGAGGTACCGACTTCTATCCCGCACGCGTCGGGAAACCGATCCAGGAGAACGTGATGGATCTGACCGGAATCCGATCCCTCCGGGGTATTGAAGAGAGAGCAGAGGGAATCTGGATGGGTGCCCTCACCACCTGGACGGATGTGATGCATGCCGATTTACCTGAAGCTTTTCAGGGATTGCAACAGGCTTCCAGAACGATTGGGGGAGTCCAGACCCAGAACGCCGGCACCTTATGCGGGAACCTCTGCAATGCCTCCCCTGCCGCCGACAGTGTGCCCAACCTGATGGCCCTCGAGGCTCAGGTCGAACTTGAATCGGTGAGGGGTTCAAGAAGATTGGATCTGCAGGAATTTATCCTGGGCAATCGCAAAACCGCAAAAGCAGACGACGAATTGGTGACGGGCCTCCTGATCCCGAAACCTTCCGCCAATGCTTTTGGAGCCTTCGAAAAACTCGGAGCCCGCAAATACCTGGTGATATCCATCGTGATGACCGGGGTGGTGGCAGAGTGGAATGAGGATCAGCGAATCGGTAAAATTCGAATTGCCGTGGGATCCTGCTCAGAAAAATCCATAAGACTCGAAAAACTTGAAAAGGAATGTGAAGGCAAGCGAATGGATCAAATCCGGATCAGGACTGAACACCTCGAAAATCTTTCTCCAATTGATGACATCCGCGCTAAAGCAGATTTCCGTTTGGAAGTGGTTTCAGAATTGATTCTTCGGGCGGTCCGGCAAACCTCCTGAAAACGATGAACTAAATCAAGATTGAGATTGCTGGTGAACAGGATTCCGAAGTTATCCGGGAAATTTATCAAACGGCTTTCCCCGAGGAAGAAAGTGCGATGGTGGCAAAACTGGCTGTTGACCTTTTGGCAGAAAAAACAGTACCCGAAATCCTGTCCCTGGTTGCCCGGGAAATTGAAACAACCCTGGGCCATGTCGCGTTCAGTCCGGTGAAAGTTGAAAATAATGAATCTTGCAAGGCCTCCATTCTGGCACCCTTGGCAGTCCACCCGGAGCATCAACAAAAGAAAGTCGGTTCAAGACTGATTGAATCCGGGATGAAAAAGTTAAAAGAGGCAGGGGGCAATATCGTTTTTGTTTATGGGGACCCGGAGTTTTATGGAAAGTTCGGATTTGATGCTGACACCGCCAATGATTTCCCGGCACCCTACAGTCTGGAATATCCTTTTGGCTGGCAGGCTTTGATCCTCAAGGACTGGTCTGATAAAACAACACCTGCAGCAACTTCTTGTGTGAGTGCCTTGTCGGATCCTGACTTGTGGTAAGCAGTCGAAGACTTAAACAAATATTGGAAAAATAATTAATAACCATGGAAGTTGAAACCGCATCCAAAACCATCCGCTTCAAACTGAACGGTCAAGCGTGTTCGATCGCCTCCAATCCGGTTACTCGAACCTCAGATGTTTTGAGGGAGGAACTTGGATTGACCGGAACCAAGGTGGGATGCGACGCCGGGGACTGTGGTGCGTGTACCATCCTCATCGACGGGGAGCAGCGGTTTGCCTGCCTGACTGCTGCAGGTCAGCTTGAAGGCTGTGATGTGCAAACGGTGGAAGGGTTGGCAAAGGATGGCAAACTCAGTCCGCTCCAACAGGCTTTTCACCGTTACGGCGCGGCCCAGTGTGGAATATGTACCCCAGGCATGCTGATGGCGGCTCAGTCGTTGTTGAATGTGAAACCCAGTCCTTCCAGGGAAGAAGTGGAAGATGCTCTGGGTGGAGTGCTCTGCCGGTGCACGGGTTACTCGAAAATCGTCGCAGCGGTGTTGGAAGCTTCAGGAACCGAAACCCAGGAACTTCCTGCGGATGCCGATTCCGGGTTTGGATCGAGAACCCGGAAAGTGGATGGAGAACCAAAACTGCTGGGTACTGAAATCTACGGTGCCGACACGGCGCCTGACGATTCTCTGTGGATGCGTGTGGTCCGCTCTCCTCACCCTCGTGCCACATTTGTTTTGCCCTCCCCCGAAAAAATCATTGAAGAAAATCCGGGATTGATGCGAATCCTGACCTGGCAGGATGTTCCCGGCAACAACGGTTTCGGCATCTACCCCCACATCAAGGATCAGCCTGTTCTGGCAAAAGACCAGGTCCGTTATCGCGGCGAAGCCGTTGCTGCATTGATCGGAGACCGGAAGAGCATTGAAGCGGTAACGGATGACGATCTGGGAATCGAATGGGTCCCTCAGGATGCCATCGAAAGCTATGAATCTGCTCTTGAGGGAAAAATTTCTCCAGTTCAGGAAATTCATGAAGACAACCTGCTTGCCCGGGGTTTTTTAAAAAAGGGAGATGCCGAATCCGTCTATGAGCAATCTCTCATCAAAGCCCAGGGAAGCTGGGAAACTTCCTACGTGGAACATGCCTACATAGAACCGGAAGCCGGATACGCAGTGAAACGGGGTCAGCGCCTTGAACTCTTTGTTTCCACCCAGACCCCTTATATGGACCGTGATGAGGTGGCTCAGGTTTTGGGGATCGGTCCAGATCAGGTTCGCATCATTCCTTCCGCGGTGGGAGGAGGATTCGGCGGCAAGCTCGATTGTTCGGTCCAGCCGCTTTTAGCAGTGGCGGCCTGGATCCTGGAAAAGCCCATTCGATGTACGTTCACACGTCCTGAATCCCTGGCTTCTTCCACCAAAAGGCATCCTGCCAAGATGAAGGCCTCCGCGTCGTGTGACAAAGACGGCAGCTTGACGAGTTTATCTTTCGAAGGAGATTTCAATACCGGAGCCTATGCCTCCTGGGGCCCCACCGTTGCGGACCGGGTTCCGATTCACTGCAGCGGTCCCTATTTCGTCCCGAACATTCTTGCAAAAACAAGAGCCCTGTTGACCAATGGACCGCCCTCCGGTGCGTTCCGCGGCTTTGGTGTCCCCCAATCGGCCATCGCTCATGAAGCATTGATGGATTCCCTGGCAGAGCAAACGGGCATCGACCAACTCGAATTCCGCCTGAAAAATGCCCTGCGTAAGGGACAAAAAACGGGTTCTGGCCAACTTCTGGAAAACAGTGTCGGGCAGGCAGAGTGTCTTGAAGCCCTGCAAAGCCGGTGGCAGGAGTGGCGTAAAGCCTCTGAGGAATTCAACAACCACTCCGAAATCATCAAACGCGGAGTGGGCATCGGATGCTGCTGGTATGGATGCGGGAATACTTCCATGTCCAACCCCTCAACCATGCGCGTTGGGATCAACTCCGAGGGAACCATTACCCTTTACAACGGAGCCATGGACATCGGGCAGGGAGCCAACACGATCATGATCCAAATCTGTGCCGAGGCGCTTGGACTTCCGGCCTCTTCGTTTCAATTCATCATGGGGGACACGGATCTGACTGCAGATGCCGGAAAAACCTCTGCTTCCCGCCAGGCTTTTGTTTCAGGAAGGGCCTCACAACTCGCGGGGGAGCATCTGAGGACGCAGATCATCCACCTTGCTGAAGCAGAAGAAGACGCGAATCTCCGTCTCGATGGCAGAACCCTATGGGTCCAGGACAAAAACGGAGAGCATTCCATACTGCTGTCCGATCTGCTTCCACGCACGAACGGCGACGTTTTAGTGGGTGAAGGAACCTTCGATCCGCCTACCACCAAACTCGATGAAAACGGCCAGGGTTCGCCCTATGCCACCTATGGTTTCGGAGCACATATCGCTGAAGTGGAAGTGGACCTGAAACTGGGGACCACCCGGGTCTTGAGGCTTGCAGCGGCCCATGATGTAGGAAAAACGGTCAATCCAACCCAGGTCGAGGGGCAAATCCAGGGAGGTGTGGCCCAGGGACTGGGAATGGCCCTGATGGAGGAATACGTCCAGGGAGTCACAGAAAATCTGCACGATTACCTGATCCCGACAGTGGGAGACATGCCCGATATTGAGATCCTGCTCATCGAAGACCCTGAACCTTTGGGTCCCTTCGGAGCAAAAGGCATTGGGGAACATGCCCTGATTCCTACGGCACCAGCCATCCTCGGCGGCATTCGCCAGGCAACAGGGGTTTCGATTCACCGCATCCCTGCCACCCCCGACCGGGTTCTCCAGGCGATCCAACAAAAAGGAATGCAGGCATGAGCGAAACGGTTTCCCAATCGGTTGAGCACCAGAAAGTCAATTGCGATGCCTGTCCAATCCTTTGTCGTATCAGTCCCGGTAAGACAGGTTCCTGTGACCGTTACGGCAACATCGACGGGAAACTCCAACGCCTTGACCCGGTGCTGATCACCCAACGGACTCTGGAACAGGAACAACAGATCGTGCCCTTTCTGGAATCCTCTCAGGGGTGGGACGGATCGCTGATGGCCCAGGATGCGATTTTCCCAACGGCCGTCGGAAGCGGAACCACCTATCCTGATTACAAACCTGCCCCGTTCATCATCGGAAGTGAACACGAGGGAGTCGATATGGTCACGGTGGTCACCGAAGGGATTTTCAGCTACTGCAGCATCAAGGTGAAAATCGATACCGACCGCTACATCGGCCCCGAGCAGGCTTCGGTTCGGTGTGAGGGAGAGGAAGTCGGACACGTGATGACCGCGGAATACGGCTCCCAGATGCTGTCCCTCGGAGGAGTCCGGCATCTCACTGGAGGCAGCAAGCAGGAAGGCAGGGTCACCTGTGAAATGATGCTCTCCCTCTGCAATGGCAAGGAAGTTTCCCTGGAGATCGATGAAGGTTCCCAACTCCAGGTTCAGGCAGGGAAAGCCCCGGTGATTGACGGAACCCAGGAAGAGCGGATGCGGGTCGGATGCGGATCAGCCACCATCGGCATCTTTGCCCAACAGTGGCACGGACATGCAGACGAAGTGATCGTGGTCGATGATCACATCACGGGAATGCTTTCGGAACACCAGGCAGGGCGCTTCCTCGGCATGACTCCCTCTGGCCTCCGTGTCAGAGGCAGACGCTCAACCCCCGGTCGCTATTTCCAGGTTGCTGAACCCGGTCATGGATGGGGGGGGACCAACATCAAGGATCCTTTGGAAATCATCGACCGCATCAAACCCGGGG
>LNZD02000004.1 GCA_001469005.2 SAR324 cluster bacterium lautmerah10 | reverse complement strand
GTTGGGACATGCCGGTCCAATATTCAGATGGAATCCTCTCGGAACATTTGGCAACCCGTCGGTGTGGAGGCCTGTTCGATGTCAGCCATATGGGGCGTTTCAGAGTGGAAGGTCGGGATACAATGGCATTTCTGCAGCGGGTGCTGACGAACGATGCCTCCCTGCTGGAACCATGGCAGGCCCAATACACCTTGATTGCCAACGAAAACGGAGGGGTGATCGATGATGCCTACCTTTATCACCCGGAAGGAGAATTCCTCATCGTCGTCAACGCGTCCAACCGCAAAAAGGACTGGGAACATTTTCAGGAGCAAGCACGGCAATTCGAAGATTTAAGGCTTGAGGATTTAAGCGAGGAAGTGGCAATGATCGCGGTCCAGGGGCCACAGTCCGAAGAACTGATTTCGGAGTTCCTGGAATCGGGAAGTCTCCCCGAACGAAGACACAACCGTCTCTCAAAAATCAGCATCATGGGCGAAGAAATGCTGATCTCCCGGACGGGTTACACCGGGGAACCTCTATGTTTTGAAATGTTCATGTCCGCCGATGCAGTAACGGGAATCTGGGAAAAACTCCACCAATCCGGAATTTCCAGGGGAATGACGGCGGCGGGACTTGGCGCTCGGGATACCTTGAGGTTGGAGGCAAGGCTTCCGCTTTATGGACACGAACTTGGAGACGACCCGGAAGGAGCGGAAATCCCCGCTTATGCTTTTCCACTCAGTGCCTATGCGGTCAGTTTTTCCGAAGCCAAGGGAGATTTCATCGGTAAAGAGGCTTTGTTACAACAACACCGGGATCTTGAAGAACTGCGTTCCGGAAATGCCCAAGAAACGCCTGCACTTCCTAAAAGGATCTTTGCCCTCCACCTTCAGGACCGTGGTGTCATGCGTCAGGGGGATGGGGTCTTCCAGGGAGATATCCGGTTGGGAAGCGTTACCAGCGGAACCGTGGTCCCCTTTTGGAAATTCAGCGATAGTGGAGAATCTTCCAAAATCACCGAGCAACACGACCGCCGCAGTATCGGCCGACTGAAAGCGATCGTTGTACGCCGCCATGGAAGTTCAAAAACCCCGCCTTACTTCAGGGCCTTGATTCCCTGAATGGTTTCATCTGCTGAGATCTTATTACAGGGGCAACAAGGATTTTAATAGAATAGGAAAACATACTCCCTGAAACCAACTCTGATTGGTTTTTTTCACCTCCCCCCATTGCTCCAGAAATCAAGAAGCCTTTTCAGTTTCGGCATGACTCAGAAACTGACCCACCCCACTTCATTTTCTTGGTTCTGAAATCCTTCAACCAAGTAGTTTTACGAATAGGATTTCGCAACTAAGTATCTACCATAAGTTCAAACAGGATCAGGCGTAAGGCTGCCGCCAGAATTCCTCTAACTCAATCAACAGAGGAGCTATGGAAGTCCGACTGGTGATTTGGTCCGTCAGCGTTTTGGGGCTGACGGCAATACTGATATTTCTGGATTCAACGATGTATTGAAGAAACCCTTTAAGCAGTTTCAAGAATTCAAGAATAGCCCAAAGGCTGAAATATTTTTTTGAAGGCTCGTTTTACTGCAGAAAAACCTGAGAATTTTCATGCGGTTCCTTCAACGTGGTTTTTTTTATAAAATCCCGAATCCTGCTTGATCCAACCTTTAGCGATTCACAAATTTTCAACTGAACAAAGGCCAAAGATGATGAAACATCTGACAAGCTTTAGCTTCTTGATTTTTCTTTTGGGGTTGATCCTGAGCCCGACTTTTGAAGTCAATGCAGCCGCACCCGGATCTGAAACCGGAGGCATTCAACAAGCGGAACCCACTGATCAGGACCGCGAGTATTGTGCAAGCATGATCCGTTTCGGCAAAGAAGCTTTTCAGCGGGGGCGCTACCTGGATGCCAAACAGTTTTTCCGCCAGGCGATCGAAGCCGACCGGACCAATTCCAAAGCCTGGCTTTATTATGACCGAACTGTGATCTTCGCTCTTGCAGAAAAGGTGGAGCAGGGTTCCAGCCTTCTGGCTCCCGGAAGATCCCTTTCTTCTTCAGAAAACACTTCCCCTGTCCAGACAGAACAGGCAGCGCTTCCTTTGGTGCCTCTTGCAGAAAGTGAAGAAGAGGAGGAGGAGGAAGAAGAAGGCTGCTGATGCCGGACTCCAAGAGGCGATGAACGAAGTCACGGAAAACCGGGTAATCACCGACCTGTTGAAGCGGGGATACCGGCAGATTTTTGAGGAACAGTGGCCGATCATGACCGGTGGAATCATGATCGGGATCCTCAGCATTGTCACCTTTGCCTGGGGTCGTCCCTGGGGAGTTGTCGGTGGGCTCCGAAACTGGGCCCATTGGCTCTCCTTTCAGGTCGGCTGGTATGACCAGGCACCTCTTTCTCCACTGTTTTCCACCAATTCGATCATGAGTCTCGGGTTGCTTTGGGGCGCGATTGGTGCGGCCTTGATGTCCAGGCAGTTTGGATTCCAGATGGCTCCTCCCCTGGAACTGTTCAAAGGCTGCATCGGCGGAACGCTGATGGGACTTGGTGCAGCCATGGCCGGGGGCTGCAACGTCGGAGGTTTTTATTCAGCCGTCAGCGCGCTTTCCCTTGGCGGACTGTTGATGATGGTAGGTTTGATCCTCGGCGCTATGCTTGGGTTGAAATATCTCTACTGGGAACTCGAACACCTGCCCCAGGGCTCTTCCGGAGGATCTTCGGAACCTGACTCGGGAATCGGCTGGAAAAGATACTCTCCCTGGATCGGTGCGTTGGTGCTGATTTCCGCGTTCTACGTTTCCGGGATCTATCGTTCGATGGCGCTCACCCGCACCGGAGGCCTGCTGCTTTGTGGTTTGGCTTTCGGTATCGTCATCCAGCGCAGCCGTTTCTGCTTCGTGCGTGCCTTCCGTGACCCGTTTATGACCGGAGAAGGGGAGGTCGGCCGTGCGGTTTCTGTAAGTCTGACTATCAGCGTTCTCGGTTTTGCCGCTCTGAAATGGACCGGCCTCCGCGGAGAAGATGTCTTCGTTAGCAGTACCATTTGGATCGGAAGTCTGTTGGGTGGATTCATCTTCGGATTCGGCATGCTGCTCAGTGGCGGTTGTGGCAGCGGTTCGCTCTGGCGCGCCGGAGAAGGTCAACTGAAACTGATCCTTGCCATCATCTTTTTCTCCTTCTCCAATTTCCTCTTCAAAACCCTGATTGACCAATCGGAAGGATTGACCAGCTTGATGGGAGTGCCGGTCTTTCTCCCCGACTGGCTGACCTATCTCGGCAGCGTGATCGTCCTGGCTCTTTTCTTCGGTGCTTATTACATCTTCGTCAGTTGGAACGAAGAAACCGACGCCGCCGTATTGGAAATGTAATTTTCCAAAAACCCTTTCCGCAAACTTTCCTAAGGCATTTTACTGCTGGCTTTAAACCTTTATAAATCCCCAGTTTTTTTGTTGTCAGAAAAATCCCCATCAGAGACCCGCTTCAACGGACTCAATCAATGGATATAAAAAAAATTATTCTGGAGCTCTGGAGGAAAAAAAGGATTCAGCTTGCCAGACAGGTTTCGGCCTGGAGCAACTGTTCTTCATGACCGACGATTTCAACCCGGTCTTCACCCTGGAGACGGGTGTTTCCTCGCGGGAGGATGACTTTCTCTCCACGCAGGATACGGACGAGGACGCAGTTTTCCGGAAGATTCAGGTCCTTGACCAACATTCCGGAAGCACCTTTTCCGGAAGGGATGACCACCTCACGGTGTTTGACGGAAGTCGCTTCGGCAATATCATCGTCTCCGGAGGTATCGCCACTGAGACGTTCCCGAAGTTGGCTGCCGCGGGGGTGTTCCGAAAAGATCATCACTTCGTCCCCGGCCTGCAGAACGGTGTCCCCACGAACAACACGCAATTTGTTTCTGCGGCGAATCGAAACCAGCAGCGAATCTTCTCCCAGTTCCAATTCCCTGACCTTCATTCCCACCAGGGGTGATTTCGAAGAAATCCGGACCTGCATCAGCCCGGCCTGGTTTAGATGCCTCAAAGTCAGCATTTCTTCCTGATGCTGTTGGGACGCCTTGCGGGTGACAACCTTGTTATAGGCGCGGATGATATCAATTCGCCTGAGAACCCCAAGCAGTTTGGGATCCTTCTCGCTTTTGATGACAGGCACGCATCCTCCGCCATGTTCCTCGAGATGTCGAAGGACCAGCCAGAGCGGATCGGTGCTGTTGACCTTGGGCAGGTCCAGTGTCTCAGCAATATCACTCACCTTTTTGCCATCCAGCCCTTCCTGAAGCTGCAATTGGTCAATGGAGCGGATGTTGACGATTCCAGTGAGTCTTTTCTGCTCATCAACCACTGGAAGGGCCTGATAGTGGGTTCGGGCAAACTCCTCCATCAGTTGTTCAAGAGACATGTCCATTGTAACCATTTCAGGGTGCCGGTTCATGGCTTCCCCGGAAGTGATTCCCTGCATCAGGTCGACATCATGTTGATCCTGCTGCAATACGACACCTCTTCTTTTCAGCTTCAGGGTATAGATTGAATCGCTGCTGATTCCCCTTGAAATGAGGGTGCTGATCACAGAAGAGATCATCAGCGGCATGATGATTTCGTATTGCCCCGTCATTTCGAAGAGGATGAAAACCGCCGTGATCGGAGCATGGGCCGCACCGCTGAAAAAGGCCGCCATGCCAACCAGCGCATAGGCACCGGCCGGCGCAGTGAACTCAGGAAAAAAGAGGTTCATCAAATGCCCGTAACCGCAGCCGAGCATCGCTCCCATGAAAAGGGAAGGCGCAAAAATTCCCCCTGATCCCCCGGAACCGAGGGTGAGGGTGGTGGAGAATAATTTCAAAACCAGCAGCGCCAGGGCCATTTCCAGCATCATGGTTCCGGCAAGGGCCTCCTCGATGGTATGGTAGCCGACCCCAAAAATGCGCGGTACCCCATCCAGCTGGTAGGTGTAGATCCCCACCGTCCCGAGGATGATTCCACCTAAAACCGGTTTCAGGGGTTCCGGAAAACGGATCCGGGCCCATGCGTCTTCCGAAAAATACAACAGTCTGTAAAAGATGATTCCGCCCAGCGCCGAGATCAAACCAAGCAAGGTGTAGAGGATCAGTTCCCAGCCGCTGATGAGGCTGTAATCCGGAACTAAAAATGCTCTGTGGTCTCCCTCAAAATAATGTGCAATCACATCGGCCGTAACAGCAGAAATTACCACCGCACCGAAATAAAGGCTCCCAAACCTGCGAAGCAAGACCTCAAGGGCAAATATCGCACCGGCAATCGGAGCATTGAAGGTTGCGGCAACTCCACCGGCGGCACCACAGGCCACCAGGGTTCGGATCCGTTCTTTCGGTAATTTGAGGACCTGACCAACCACCGAACCTATCGCGGAACCGATTTGAGCGATGGGTCCTTCTCGGCCCACCGATCCCCCGGTTCCAATACAGACCGAGGAGGCAAGAGCCTTGACCAGGACCACACGGGGACGGATGACACCTCCCCGGAGTTCGAGGGCTTCCATCACTTCCGGCACCCCGTGTCCTTTGGCTTCCCGGGCAAAATAATAAACCAGGGGACCAACGATCAGTCCTCCCAGGGCCGGCATTAAAATCAGATGAAGCGGGAAATCCAACCCGAACCAGGATGGAACACTGCTGAAGGAAAAATCGTGAATACTCTCGATCAACCTGCGGAAAATGACTGCCCCAAACCCTGCCCCAACCCCGACCAGCAAAGCCGTCCCCAGGGTCAATGCCGCATCGGTATCGAGCATCCGGTGATAAAGCCGTTTCCTCAATTTCCATGTCCGTTGGATTTTGGGAATGATGCCCGGGTTATTCGTCATCCCTGGAAAGTTTGGAAGGAATTATTTCTGATCATGATTGAGGATGTTTCAAAAGGACCATTTCGAACGGATGATTGTTGTTGCTAATCCTGAACTTTTTCGCGCTCCCGGTCAAGCCAGTCTCCAATAAAAAGCTGATGGGTCGGGGCCAGTTTATAGCGCGGTTCGAGAATAAAATTTTCAAGAAAAGGAGAAACTTCGAGGATGAGATGTTCACGCCAGTTTGATTCAGCATTCATCCTGGCCTGATAACGCAGTTCCCCAATACCCATCTGGCGCTGGAAACGGAAACGTTCCATACGGTATTGAGGTGCAATGAAAACCGTCTCGATCGCCGACGCGCGTAAATCAAACTGGATCCGGAATCGTCCTCCATCCTGAAGACGGACCAGCCTGGCCCTTGGGATGTAAATCGGCTGTTCATCGGAGAACTGAACAAATCGTGAAAAATACTCGAGAACGATGATGAATGCCTCCCCACCCAATTCTCCACCTGTGGAATCGAGCATCGTCCCTTCGATATGACGTGTCGCCCAGCCAGTTTCAAAATCAACCGACGAGGAAAAACACCCTGTGAGCGCAGCAACGAACAGCCCAACACAAAATAGGCTTTTCAAATTTTTCAGAAGAAAATACTGCTTCAAAAATTCCTGTATGCTTAATTACTTCAACAATCCCCGCATGGCAGAGGTGGTATGCAAAATTATACTACACTTCATCACAATTCGTCAGACTGGGATTTACGCTGACCTTGACTCAAGCTTCAGCTTTGTTAAGATTTTAGCTTAATCAAGGTGCCTGATTCAGCCTTTGCTGAAAAGGCTTTTCCCGCCGAAAAAGCGCCCACAACCTCATCACTATACGTCTTACCACCTCATGCTGAAAGCGGTCACTAAACTGTTTGGCAACGAAAACGAAAAGATCCTTAAGCGATATCGTAAAAAGGTTGTGCAGATCAATGCCCTTGAGAGTGAAATGGAAACGCTCAAGGATGAGGATTTTCCAGGCCGCACGGAACAGTTCCGGGAAAGAATCAAGGAAGGCGCAGTCGAAGATGACTTGCTTCCAGAAGCCTTTGCCCTGGTCCGCGAAGCCGCGAGAAGAGTGATCGGGGAACGTCACTATGACGTCCAGTTGATGGGAGGGATGGCGCTTCATGAGGGAAACATCGCGGAAATGGCAACCGGAGAAGGAAAAACCCTGTCCTCAACCTGTCCGGTCTACCTTAACGCCCTCAGTGGTAAGGGCGTTCACATCGTCACTCCCAATGACTACCTAGCCAAACGCGATAGCCGCTGGATGGGGCAGATCTATGAATTTTTGGGACTCCAGGTCGGATTGATTCAACACGGCTTCGACGACCGCCAACGGCGCGAAGCCTATCTCAAGGACATCACCTACGGCACCAATAACGAATTCGGATTCGACTACCTGCGAGACAACATGAAATTCGCGCTCGAGGATTATGTACAGCGCGAATTTCATTTTGCCGTTGTGGATGAAGTCGACAGCATCCTCATCGACGAAGCTCGGACTCCGCTGATCATCAGCGGCCCCACCGAAGACAACATCGAAAAATACTACCAGATCAATAAGTTCGTTTACGGACTCAAACGTGAAATCCGTAAAGAGGAAGTTGGGAAACTGCAGAAGGAAGAGCAATATGGAATCGCTGAAAACCTGGAGGAACTTGAGGACCACGACGTGGTCCGTGAAGGAGACTATGCCCTCGACGAAAAGGCCCGCAGCATCAACCTGACTGACAATGGTTCAGTAAAGATGGAAGAACGTCTCGGGGACATGCTGGTGGAAAATACCAGCCTCTTCGATTATGAAAACATCGAGGCCCTCCATCACATCAACCAGGCCCTCAAAGCCCACTACCTATTCCGTCGTGACGTGGATTATGTGGTCCAGGATAACCAGGTGGTGATCGTCGACGAATTCACAGGAAGGCTGATGCCGGGACGGCGCTTCAGCGACGGTCTGCACCAAGCTCTGGAAGCCAAAGAAAATGTAACCATCGAACGGGAAAACCAGACCCTGGCAACGATCACCTTCCAGAACTACTTCCGGCTCTACAGTAAACTTTCCGGGATGACCGGAACCGCCGAAACGGAAAAGGAAGAATTCAAAAAAATCTACAACCTTGGCGTCGTAGTTGTCCCGACCAACCGTCAGGTGATCCGTAAGGACCAGTCCGATGTGATCTACAAGACGGTCAATGCAAAATACAAGGCGGTGGTCAACCATATTGAAAATCTGCACAAGGAAGGCCAGCCGGTTTTAGTCGGAACGGTTTCCATCGAGGTGTCCGAAGCAATCAGCCGAATGCTGGGCAGCAAGAACATCCCCCATGAAGTTCTCAACGCAAAGCATCACGAACGCGAAGCGGAAATCATCGCCAGTGCCGGAGAATACGGTTCGGTAACCATCGCCACCAACATGGCGGGCCGGGGAACGGACATCAAACCGGTTGCTGAATCCATCCAGTCCGGAGGACTTTTCGTTATCGGCACCGGGCGTCATGACAGCCGCAGGATTGACAACCAGCTTCGCGGACGATCAGGCCGCCAGGGAGATCCCGGAGGATCCCAGTTCTATCTCTCGCTGGAAGATGACCTTTTGCGAATTTTCGGCGGTGAACGCATTTCCAGGCTGATGGAACGGATGAACATCGAGGAAGATGAACCGATCGAACATGTCTTCATTACCAAAGCCATCAGTAATGCCCAGAAAAAAGTCGAGGGCTACCACTTTGACATGCGGAAACACGTCCTCGAATACGACGACGTGATGGAGAAACAGCGTTCCATCATCTACCAGCGAAGACGGGAAATCCTCGGAGATGATGTTCGTAACCTGCTTCTGGAAATGTCTGAGGACGTTGTCGACCAATTGATGGATCAGTACTGCCAGGAAAAATACACCGACCAATGGGATCTCCAGGGTTTCAACCGGGCCTTTGAAGCGGTTTTCAGCGAACTGCCGGAAGCCCAGTGGGAATTGGAAGGACTTAAGCCGGAAGAACACCACGAGCAATTCTATCAATGGGTGAAAAAACTCTACCAGGACAAAGTCGATTACTTCCAGCGTGTGGCCGATTTGAATTTTGTCCCGGAAGGTGGGAACTCAGAAGAACGGAAGGAGATTCTGGACCGGATGCTGATGGACCTGGAACGTCAGGTGCTTCTGAAAGTCAATGACAACCTCTGGAAAGATCACCTGCTTTCCATGGACCATCTGAGGGAAGGAATTGGTCTGGTGGGGTATGCCCAGAAAAAGCCACTCGACGAATACCGTAAACAGGCCTTCGCATTGTTTTCCGACCTGATGGACCGCATCAGCAATGAGGCCGTCAGTACCTTCTACAAATTGACCCTGGCCAATCCTGTGGCGGAACCGATCCGCCCAGTTCAGGCAGAACAACAGATGGAATTCATCCACGGAGAAGTTCCGGAAACGGAAAAGAAACCCCGAAAAGCCCAACCCGTCCGAAGCCAGCCTACCGCCGGACGAAACGATCCCTGCCCCTGCGGAAGCGGGAAAAAATTCAAAAAATGCCACGGGCGCCAGCAGCAGATTGCCTGAGATCCCCGTCATCGTTCTTTAAAGGGATAAATATCCTTAGCATTTAACAGTAATTCAGCCCTGATTTAGCGTCATACTGCTCTTGGATCAGGATTCGAAGACTGGAATGGGGTCGGAACCGCATGAACATACAACACCGGCCCGGAGGATGAACATGATGCCATCAGGGAAAGGGTCGGCATTTTTTAGATGTCAATGCATCATTGCTGACGGTTCAACTCACGGATGGATCCGGTGCTGTAATCGGGAATGGAAATAAGCAAAGAATTTAAGAATCTGGGATTAAAAGTGAATCGTGGAGTGGAAGATTTGATTCAGCTTTATCTTATGAATTCCTGAGAGGTTATCCCTATCTTGAGTTGCTTTTAAAATCCTGAATTTTTGGCAAAGGGTCTTCTTCGAGAATTTTTTGAATGACCTCAACTGCTCGTTTCAGTTGGTGGTCCATCCCGTTTGAATAACTTTGGGGAGGGTCTTCCACGACCAGATCAGGGTCGACCCCATAGTTTTCAACTGACCAGCCCGCGTGATGAAACCAGATGGAATACTGTGGTTGGGTGGTGGTGGTTCCATCGACGAGTTGATAACGTCCATCGATACCGACCACCCCGCCCCAGGTTCGCTTGCCGATGACCTTACCAAGTTTTAGTTGCTTGAAACTGGCCGTGAACATATCCCCGTCAGAACCGGTGAATTGGTTGGTGATCAAAACCAGATGCCCGCGCAAGGTATGATAAGGGTAGGATTCCGGACTGCCCCAACGAGGAACGTCATAACCCAGATGACGATGGGTTAATTTCTCCAAAACGAGGGGCGAAACCCAGCCTCCGGCATTGAAACGAGCATCGATGATCAATCCCTCCCGGTCGACCTGGGAAAGGAATCCTCGGTGAAATTCGGCGATGCCTTCCGTGTCCATATCCGGAATGTGGAGGTAACCAACACGCCCTTCGGATTGTGCTTCGACGAATTTCAGGTTTTGCTTGACCCATTCCCGGTACCGGGTTTTTCCTTCGTGAATCAGGGTTTTGACAATGATTTTTCGTTTTGATTCTTTCTTTCCCGGAGTCTTGACCGTCAACTGAACGGCCTGGCCGGCCTGGTGCACCAGCAATTCTCCGGGAGAAGTGGAGCCATCCAGGGGGACTCCGCCGATTTCCAGCAGGAGGTCGTTTTCCTGAACCTGCTGTCCGGGTTCTGCAAGGGGGGAATGCTGATGAATCCGCCATATGTCTCCACGGTAGATCTTGCGGAAGACCCATGCCTTGCGGCTTGGTTCATACTCCAGGTCGGCACCAAGCTGACCCACCGGGTATTGTGGGGAAAAAGGATAATCACCGCCGTATTCATAGGCGTGTGAAGTTCCCAGTTCTCCCTGCATTTCCCAGATCAGATCGGAAAGTTCTGAACGCGAACCGATCCTTGAGAGCAGGTTTTCATAACGGCGGTATACGGCATTCCAGTCAACCCCGGAAAGCTGCTCATTCCAGAAAAATTCCTTCTGCAGCCTCCACGCCTCGCGGAACATCTGGCTCCACTCGTCCTGGTAGTTGATGGCAATCCGGACACGGCTCAGATCGAGCCAACCGCTTTTCCGTGAGGGAGAGCCATCGCTCTCCGATTCATCCGGAACGGGAACTCCTGCTTCGAGGATTCGGATCTGGTTTCCAGAAAAATACAGCATCGTCTTTCCGGCAGGATTGACCTCAACCTGGTCGACTTCATGGGCGATGACTTCTTTTTCCTGTTTCTCAAAATCGTAGACCCAGAGCACACCCTGGTTGTTGTCTTCAGGTTCGACTCCTTCACCGTGAATTGCTCCCAATAGTGGAGTTTCGGTGAAAAGAACTTTGTTGGGCAGACCGAGAACCTGTTCATAAAGTCCTTCGGGCACGGGGAATTCAACGATCCTTTCACGGATTCCCTCCAAATCAATGCGCAGTTGTGGGGTTCGGGAAGGCTGTGCTTCACTTTTGTTTTTCGCCTTATCGGTTTCACCTGCTTCTGAAGCCGACCCTCTTTCTTCCGGGCTTGATTGAGAAGTCTCTGTCCCTCCCGGTGCATGAGGCTGAGGCAGGAAAGGATTGGAGGTCCCTTCCTGGAGGGTGAGCAGATAGGGTTTGATCGAACGGGAAAAGGTGGTTCCTGTCTGAACTGTGTCCCAGATCGGGTTGAAGATCCGTGCAGAAAGAAAATAAAGAAAGCGTCCTTCGGGATCAAAACAGGGGGCGAAGTCATAGCGGACGGGCTCGGTGATCTGGAACGGTTTCCCGGGCTTCAGTTTTTTTCCTTCATTATCGGGATTGAGAGCTACCAGGAAGATCGCCGTCAGTTCCAGGCTGAGATGCTTGGTGTAGGCGAGCCAACTTCCGTCGGGGGAAAAGACCGGATCACTGATTTCTCGAACCCTAGAGGAATCAAGCTTGAGAGTTCGTCCGCTGGAAAGGTTGATCAGGTGCAGTTCCATCCTGCTGGTGGTGAACACCAGATGAGGATGTCGGGGAGAGTTGACCATCTGCTGGATTCGACCAACCGGGAGTGTATAGGATTTTTCAGGCTGTTCCGAAGGATCCAAGGCAAACACATCAAGCCGTTCCTCTCCGCCCTGAATGGAAGCAGATTTGTTTTTTTTCTGCGGAGCAGAATCATCTGAAATGGCTGCCAGGCGTCCATCCGAGAGCCAGCATGGCAACCGGTACCGCACACCATGGCGCTGCCCGTATTGTCGGACTTCCTGCTCCCAGTGTGGCATCGAGAATAGTTTCCCTCGTGCGAGGATTGCGACTTCAT
>LNZD02000003.1 GCA_001469005.2 SAR324 cluster bacterium lautmerah10 | reverse complement strand
AGGTCATGAACATGGATCCGGTGGGTGGGAGTTCCGGTCTCCGGAATGCTTTTTCCGTTTTTCAGCCGTTCCAATAAATTCCTTCCCGGTCCATAAATTCCTCCGGGGCGGATCACCTGGAGTTGGAATCCCTCTGCAAGTTCCTGCTCCACCAGAAGCCTCCGAATCCCAGACTCTGAATCGGGTTCAAACCGTGCAGCTTCCGACCAGGTTCCTGCTTTTTTCGGATAGACTCCGGTGGTTGATATGAGAACCAGACGACGCAGCATCGGACGGTTTTTTTGCATCCACTCCTTCCATTCCCCCAAATGATCCTTGAGCCTTTCAAGCTCCACCTTCGGCGGAGGAATGGTCAGAATCATCACTGCAGATTTTTCTGGTATCCCGGACCAGCTTGAAACTCCCTCCCAGTCGAAATGAAACTGTTCCAGGGGGCATGAGGGAATGGGAGAGGAATGCCAACTTCCCCAGGAGCCTTCCTCCCAAGACCTCAAAGCTGCCAATGCTTTTCCCAGGAATCCCAATCCAAGGATGCCGATCAATTCTGTTTTCTCATTCATTGTTCTTGTTTCTCTTTGCCTTTCCTGGAGCGATGTTCATTTTCAAAGAAATGCGTACCACCTCCCTTCCTTTGATTTGGATTTTACTTCGTGATTGCAACCTGACCTGTTCGAACTTTCCCGATTGCGAAAACCTTTTTAATAATTCCGGGATGACCTCGGGATCTTCCGAGAACAAGTTCAGGCTGATGCTGTTCTGATGATAACGGATCTGCTCGATCCAGGCACCTTCCACGGAATAAAAAATCTGTTCCAATGCCTCCAGTAGCTGGTAACGATGCTGCTGCTGAAAAGCGTATTGCTCCCGTGCAAGTTCCATTTCTGCACGTTGATCCTGAATCGCTCTGGATTCTTGAACCCGTTTTCTTTGATCCTCCAACTGCTGCTGCAGTTGGAGCCTTTCGTGGTGGATGCTTTCGAGATGGCGGTCCGTCCTTTCAACCCAGTAATACAGAAATCCGGTCATGCTGAGGATCAGGGGAATCAACACCATCCAGATCCTCGGGGATCCTTTTCTGGAGGGAGGAATCCAGGCAAATCCTTTCTGGGGATCATTCACTGTGCCTTGAAAACCTGAAACCAAATCGGCCATGGAACGTGATTCGGTATCGGAACGTTGACTGTGATCCCCAGTTTCCGGTTCAGCCCTTGGATGACTGAGTCTTGCTACTGCCATCGGCTCAGGAAAAAGATCCTGAATCAGGTTCTCTCGTGCTGTTTTTTCTAATTTGGGTACGTGGGAGAGTTCGACCAGCCGTTCATCCTCCCATTGCAGGTGGTAGCACTGCTCGAAGCTGTAAAACAGCATTGCTTCCTGGAGCGGTCGTTCCACTTTGGAGAGCAAAGGGTAGATCAGGGGAACATGTTCGATTTTTCTCCGGAAAGTTTTTTCGCATCGAGCATGAAATTCCTGGGCCTTTGGATCCAGAATGGCCGTCAGAAGTCCTAGGGTGGAATGAAGATTTTTTTCAAGATAAGCGGCACCCACCCAATGTGGGGATTCATCAACGGGTGGACCCTCCAGATCCCAGGTTTCAATTTCATCTTCCAAGGAATTTTTTGGACCTTCCAGGAATCGGCCCAACGCAAAGGCACGGATTTCTTCTCGATTGAGCACAATCACCCGTTCATAAAACGTCAACACCCACGGTGGTTCCCAGAGGAAAAACCATTGCCGGGAAGAATTATTTTTTCCCAGCTTTTCCAAAACAGGAACCATCTGCTCCAAAGATCGTTCAGAAACGGTTTCCAACTGGAAATGTTCCGAACCGGAATCAAAACAAGCGATGCTTCTTCCGGAAAAAATAAAATATAAAGCATCCGGTTCGGTCTGGCGGAAGAAGGAACGAAAATGTTTGAAACCCTTCAAGGCATCGATGTTTAAAAGGCGATTAACTCCATCTGCCATGGCATCCACCCGCTCTGTTGAAGCAGATGCACCAGCAAGCCTCCTAAACAAAGAAATGGTCCGAAAGGGACCGGTGTGTGTAACAGGGGTTGATTTTTTTTCAGCAGCCAGATCCCGCCGAGGATGATCCCGGAAAAGGCCGCCACCAGCAGCACCGGCCCCAGTCCCGGCCAACCAACCCACATGCCGATCAAACCAAGCAGGGCAGGGTCCCCCTCTCCCAAACCCCTTCGTTTTCTGAGGGTTTCATAGATGATCCCCAGAAGGTATAGCAACCCCGCTCCCACCAATAAACCGGTGAGTGCCTGTTGCAGATGCTCAATGGCAAACATGAAAAGCCATGCAGACTTCAGCATGATGGCGACAATCACAACCCGCATGTCAAGAAGCATCGACTCCCAGTCTATGACAGCCAGAACGAAAAGAGAACCCGTGAGCAGCAGATCGCTCAGCAATTCAGGGGACCAGCCCCGCCATGCAGCCAATGCCCCTGAAGCCAGGGGAAGCATCAGCAGAAAAACAATCTGCCTCAGACGAGAGGGTAAATCAGGATTCCCATCCCAGGGATGCTGCTCCGAAATCTGCTGCTCAAGAAAATCCGACGCCAAGCGATGAAGGAAAAAGCCTAGAAGCAGCCCGGTCAGGATTCCGGAAACCAGAAGTAAAACAGGATGGTTCATCGTTAAGGATGAAATAAAATTGCCCCTTCAAGAATCGCAGGGATGATCAATCAGGACTCAGGCATGAGACTGACATCAGCGAAACCAGCTCCGATTTTTTCGTATCCCGGCGCATCCGGGGAAATGATGATTTGGACCCGGTCGGCATAACCTTCATCACCTCTCAGGCTTGCTATTTCCGACAACCTGATTGTGGCTGCTCCTCTGCGATTCAGTGTCAGAGTCCGGGCAACAGGAAAAACCATGTTGCTGCTCAGCAGAACCGGCAATTTCAAACCCAGATTTCTTTTGGAGTTCCGTCGTTTCAGTTGGATTTTTAACATCAGGTCGGATGACATTTGGGTTTCCTTCCCATTTTCTTCCCGTGTCACTTCAACATCGAGAAGGTTGAGCATGGGAAGGACTTTCAGATTCAGCAGATCTCTGGAACCTACCTTGTTCAGCCACTCTCCTGGATTCAATGTCACCGAAGACAAACCATTACGGACCCGGGCTTCTCCTGAGGACAGAGAAATGAAAATCCCATCAGGACGACGGGTCACTCCAAGCAGACCTTCATCGATCTTGACCTCAAAAGAATTGGGGGTTTTCAGGGTCAACTGCTGCTGCCCCCCTGCCAGTCCCGTAACCAGCGACCCGCTTAAAAGTCTCCATTCCCTGAGAAAATAGGGATTCGACCCTTCGGGCGAATCTTCCCTTTTCAGGATCAACCGGGAATTGCCGAAAAGTCTTAGCCAGGATCCATCCCGGAACCTCAGCAGCAGTCTTCCTTTGGGACCCCCTTCCAGCAGACTATTGGAGTGAACCCGGTCAAGTTTTTTAAGAGAAGTTCTTTTTTTTGAATTCAGGGAAAAGAATTCACCATCCAGCATTTCCACAACGGCAACCGGACGCCCTCGGGCTTCAAGGGATGGAATATAAAGAAGGATGACAAACAGGGCTCCCAGAAACAGTTTCAGACGGTTCCAGCAGTTCACAAAAGTTTCAGCTTCTGAGCTTTCGGATGAAATCCAGCATCGGCTCAACAATCGTTTCCGTGGACCAGAGTCCGTGGCTAAAAACGATTTTCGGGAGGATCACATAACGTCCATATTTCAGGCGGCGGCCTGCTTCGCGGACCGAAAGAAAACTTGGTTCCGAGGTACAGGTAAAAAGCAATGAAGAGATGTTGATCGATTCAAGTTGATCGGCCACCCCTTCCCAACGGCAGCAGGCTTCCAACCCGATTGCCTGGGACTGAGGATTGCCCTTGAGGATATTTTCCTGCTGTTCCAAAGAAAGATGTTCTTCGCTTCGCCATTGCTGCAGATAGTTTTGAATGTTTCCTGATCGGAGTTGGACCAGAGCTTCTTCCAGGGTTTTGATTTCATCCAGCCTCGGGTAGGGATGGGCCGCAGCAGTAATCAGCGAGCGTATTTTTCTTGGAGCATCCACGGCCATCTGGAAACCTACCTGACCTCCCAGGCCGACTCCAAAAAAATGAGCGAAATCCATCTGAACCTCCTGCATCACATTCAGCACATCCTGGACCCTGGATTCCATGCTGTAACAGGTTGGATCTTCAGGAGCATCACTGCGTCCATGGCCGAGGGGATCGATCAGCATCAACCGGAAATCACGTTCCAGCAGTTGGAGGAAGCCAGACATGTCCCAGCATTCATGATCCAGGATGAAGGGAGGATGAAGGATCAGCCAGGGCCCTCTTTCTCCGGAGAGGCGGTAATGGATGCGATGTTTATTGGAGATCACAAAAGACATAATTTCAGGCGATTTGGATGTTGTGTTCCGATTCCATCATTGCTTTTTCACGTTTTTCCATGTCCTGTCTTTCCTGCTCATCGGGTTGATGCCGCCATCGGCGATGAATCCAGGCCCATTGTTTGGGTTCACGTTCAATCATTTTTTCGAGATGCCGGTTAAGGATCCGGTTCAGTCGGAATAGCTGATCCTCGCTGGAAACGGTCTCGGGATGATGGTCAATCTTTTCAAAAATGAGCTTAAACCTCCCTTCAGGCTGACGCAGGATAGCATAACTGAGCACTGGTGCTCCACTCTTCAACGCAAGTTTTGCAAGACCAAGTGGGGTTTTGGCAGGAATGCCGAAGAAAGGCACCCAGTTGCTGGGGACATTTGTATCCTGATCGATGGCAAGGATCAAAACTTCATGGTTTCTCAGGCTGCCCAGGAGTTTGCTTACCGTTCCGGGTTCACCACGACGGATGATGCTCATCCATTGATTTTCCCGACGCTGAAGCAGTTTTTCATTGACACGGGCTTCGGGGAAATTCGCCGTGGTGGCGTTCATTTTGATACGAGCATGCTTGGCATAGAGCGAAATCAGTTCCCAGTTCCCCTGATGAAGAGCCATCAACAAAACTCCTTTTTGTTGAGCAAGGGCTTCTTGGAGGATTTCTTCGTTCTCGATGTCGAGGCATTGAGGCCAATGCTCCTCGATTTTTTGCATCCCCAGGAACTCGGTGAGCAACTGCCCAAAATGTGAAAAGCACTCACGGCACCAGGATTCTCTCTGTGCAGGGCTGAGCTCAGGATGGATTTTTCCAAGCTGCATCAGGGCAATTCCTCTTTCCTTGGGAAAAAATCGGTACGCCAGTTTGCCGATGAACCTGCCTGCAACCTGGAGATGCTTCAATTCGAACCTGTCGGCCAACCACGTGCCCAGGAGATAAAGCAGGTATTCGGCATTTCTTCGGAAAATTCTGGTGGAACTTGGGCGATGTTTGCGGAACTCCTCATAATGAAGTGCCTGTTCCAGATCCTTGAGTTCCGCAGTTTCAAGATCCTTCAACCTGCCTCTTGCGGATATCGGTGTTGGATTCCTGAATCAGAGGTTTCATGAATGACTCCCAAACAAAAAAACCTAGATTGATCATGAACCATCCAGCACGGTTTCGATGTGCTGCTTGACGGTTTCCGAACGTGCCTCCAGAATTTCACATCGGGTCGGAAGGGATTCCAATTGCATCAGTTCTTCAGGAAGTTGCGGTGGTTCCCCCAACGCGTTTTGGATTGCTTCCCCAAATTTGGCAGGATGGGCACAGGCGAGGCAGACGAAAGGGGCTTTGAGACCATTTTTTTCGGCTGCACGGATTCCGACGGCAGTATGGGGGTCGACCAGGTAATTTTCTCTATTCCAGATTTCCCGGATGGTCTCCAAGGTTTCAGTATTTTCCACACTGGCGGAACAAAAATCCTTTTGTGCCTTTTCGAGAACAGTTTTGTCCACCCGCAATTTCCCGGATGATGAAAACTCTTCCATCATATTGCTCAGTTTTTCACTGTCTGATCCGTTGAGTTCAAAAAGATAGCGTTCAAAATTACTGGAAATCTGGATGTCCATGGAAGGACTCCAGGTTGTCTCCACGACATTGGTTTCATAACAGCCTGTACTGAAAAACCGATGGAGGATATCATTCTTGTTTGATGCCACCACAAGCTTCGCCGTCGGCAGTCCCATTTTCCGTGCATAATGGGCCGCAAGGACGTTTCCGAAATTCCCGGTCGGCACCACAAAACTGACCTCTTCAGAATGATCCCTGGAAATTTGAGCCCATGCATGAAAATAATAGACAATCTGGGCCATGATCCTCGCCCAGTTGATGGAGTTGACCGCGCCCAGTCGCCTGGAGCGTTTGAGTTGAGGATCATTGAACAGGGATTTGACAATGGACTGGGCGTCATCAAAAGACCCCTCGACAGCAAGGTTATGGATGTTTGGATCCAGAACCGTGGTCATCTGTCTTTCCTGAATCGGACTGACACGCCCCCTGGGATGGAGCATAAAAACCTTGACCCCTTTTTTTCCACGCAACCCATGAATCGCAGCACTACCCGTGTCTCCTGAAGTCGCTCCCAAAACATTCAAAGTCTGGCCGTCTTCTGTCAAAAAATGTTCAAACAGATTTCCCAAAAACTGGAGGGCAACATCCTTGAACGCGAAGGTTGGTCCATGAAACAATTCCAGTACCGAATACGTTTTCAGTTTTTTCACCGGAGTGATCAGAGGATGCCTGAAAGAGGCAAAGCTCCTGTTGATGAGACCTTCAAGATCATCCCGGTTCAAATCCTGACCAACAAAAAGTTCCATGATTTCCAGGCAGAGCTGCTGAAAAGGAAGGGACTTCCATTCCTGAAGACGGTCATGAACCTGTGGAAATTCATCCGGGACCAGCAGTCCTCCATCTTCGGCCAATCCCATCATCACGGCTTCTTTGAAACCGATTCCCTTGACGGCCCCGCGTGTGCTTGAATATTTCATCCCCTTCCTAATGCTTTATGGGTACATTCATACTGTCCAATAAAATGCTTCGAATCATTGCTTCAATCCCGTTTTGGAAGGTTACACTGTTGGCGATTCATTTGTTTTGGATGCCTCAATCATCGAATGCGGAATCGTTCCCGATCCTGCCGGAAGTACAAGTTTACCATACCCTGGGAACAGGTGGGAGCAACTATTCCAGTGGGGCACTCGGAGTAGCCGTTCATCTTTTCGATGAAGACGGCGGACCCGGCCGCTACATGCATTTTTTGAGCATCCTGGTTCCCAGTAAAACATTGGGATTCGATGCCCGAATCGGCAATCTGAAAACCGCATCCGAGGGACAGGGATTTGAAATCGGAGTCCATGATCAATGGGTGAATCCTGAGGGAAAAGGAGCCACGCTTTCACTTAGACGAATCGACTGGAAAAAAATGGCTGAGGATTCTGAAGAAAACGAAATAGCCAGAAGCGATCTGCTTCATATGGGATGGAGTTGGAGTATGGACCGTCAGGGATTTGTGGTGTGGTTATTCGGAATCGATATCGCGAACCTAAAGCTTCCTTCAAAAAGCATCATGGAACTTCAACTTGCGTTGGGATTAAGGTCCGCCTTCTGATGAAAAGCTGAAGATCAAAGAAGCTAAAAACCTTAGTTTATTCCAAAGGAAGATTTTGTAATTCAATTGATTGCATCCTGAACCTCAAGCTGTTCGTCGCGATCAAGTTTGAAATCTTCATCCATGATGGCTACCACCTGACGTCCCAGTGTTGAAACCAATACGCTGGAATCCTCCATCCCCAAAAGAATCCTTACCATTCGAGTAAAAATTCCCTCAGGGGTTTCAAAAGCTCTCCTCGAGAGTTGTAAAAACTTTTCAGATCCTGCATTGATATCAAATCGTTTTTTTTCTTTGTCATATTCAAATCTAACATTATGTGCGTTGAAATAACCTCCATAAAGAAATTTCATCTTAGCAGTTGTTAAAAGAAAATCATTGGTGGTTTTACTCTTCATCAGAGTTTGTTCGATTTGGTATTCTGTAGGCTTATCCTCATTTTCATAAACTGGCTCAAGTTTTTCTAAAAGATCAAAAAACATGTGCGTATGAGTGAGGACGAAATACATCATTTTGGCTTTTTCAGATTTCATTTCCTTCAGTTTTTGCCTTAACTTGAACATGGTTTCCGGAGGAAATGGATCACGAATGAGTTCGTTAAATTGAGGTTTCTTTTTTTTCTGAGCAAGCCTTTTGGGGACTGGAGCGGAACGGGTTTTTTGCGGTGAAGGTTCTGCAATCTGGACTTCAGGCTTAGCCTCCTGTTCTTTTTTCTTTTTGGCTGCCTGAAGCCGGACTTTGACCGGTTCCATCTCGTCCCGAAGTTCACTGAGAAACACCTGTTCCTCATGGGTGGTTGAAACCAGCATTTCGTCCAGAACCCACCTCAGTTCCTGCACGTTCAACATGTATTCATTGATCATGCTCTGGAATGATTCCGGCTGGTTGCCTAGATGTTTTTCGATTTCCGCAAAAGCGGTTTCAGCATCCGAGGAAGCCTCTAGACTTTCCTGGATCCTTTCCCAGAGTCCCAGGATTTCTTTCAGGGTTTGATGAAACAGTTCGCAGGTTTGAGTGACATTATCGAAGATCATGGCTGATGAAGAAAGCGAAGTCCGCTCTTCGTAGGCCCCCTGAAGCATGATGTAGACACGTTTTGATCCCCAGTCCGAAACACTTTCAAGCAGTTCCAGGTGGGTTTCCAGACGTTCAAGATAACTCCGCATTTCTTCCCGGCCTTCATCAATCAGATCCAGGGTATAAAGCAGGCCATCGACGATGGGATTGTCAAACAAGTCCGTCTCTTTCATCGACTGCTGGATCTTGAGCAGACTTTCTTTGCGGTTTCCAGTGACCCTCAGCCCCTTTTCCACCAAGCCTTTGATCGAGCCGAGTGCACGTTTGAGAAAATCGATGGTGATCGATTCTGAAGAGGCATTGTGGTAGATCTTGCCGAATGAGATGGAAAGATTGTGAAGAATGCTGATCACCTGGTGCAGGATCTGATTGACGCTGCCGAGCGTCTCAAGAAACATCTGCAGTTGCTGGATCTCAAGTTCGTGATTCTCCTTGAAACTGCTGATGCAATCTTCCAGTCCGTTTTCTTCCTTATCCTGACGGAGTCGTTCCAGGTGCCTTTCGATCATACCCAGGGGTTCAAACGGTACCCGCAGCAGGTTCATCCTCAGTTGGGCATCCGTGCGTGAGGCCTGATAAAGTTTGCGGCTGAATTCCGGAACATCCGTACCAAGTTTTTTCTCCAGCCTCTGGATATCGACTTCAATCGAATTCAGTTCATCCAGTGCCTGTTCCAGTTCGATTGATTCCTCGGAGGATTTCCCATTTTTAAGCACTTCCTCCAGGGCTTTAGACTCTTTTTCCAAAAGTTCATGAACACTTTGGAAATACCCATAGATTGCCTGAATGTCCTTGATGGAGAGAGGCTGGTCAAAACTGTTAAGCCGAGGATTTTTCTTCAACTGCTCCTGATCGGTTTTCAGTTTCTGACTCAGTTCAGTCACCGCCCCTTTATCTTCTTCGGCAACTTCGATCTTGAGCGGAAGCCTGCACCAGATGCCTTCCGACTCCACGCCGTTGACGATTTTTTGAATTTCCTTCCACGAGAGTTCAATCGCCTGTCCCGGGTTAAAACCTCTTGGTTCGGTGAGGTAGAATCCCTGATCGAGGCTGAGATGGATGCAGCTTACTTGGTGGCTGATCTCCTGCTGCATCGTGATGTACTTGGCCGCATTTTTTTCAAAGTGATAGGGTGTGCGGCATTTGTCGTATAGTTCTTGGTAAAGCGTATTTATGGACTGCAGAGTTTCAACAATACTTGTCTGTTCATCCGGATGGAGGACCCAGCGGTTTTCTTCTGCAAGAGCGGCCTTAACGAATTCATTGATCTGTTTGGTGGCTTTCTGGGCAGCAACCACCTGAGAAACCGGTTTGCGTTCTTGCTTGAGTGATGATTTGGCCTTTTTCAGGCCTTCTACGACTTGATCTGCCAAAATAAAACCTTCAAACTGTGAGGTTAAAATGAAGTATCAACTCCTCGAACGGAAAGACCGTAATGTGGTTGAGGAGGGTTCATCGGAGCGAAAGATGACGAATTTTCTAGAAACTATATCAGAACCCGGGGATGTTCAACATCTTAATTTGGACCAACTGGAGTCCCTCGCTGAGGAGTGTCGTCAACGAATCATCGAAGTCACCAGCAAACGCGGAGGCCACCTTGCTTCTTCCCTGGGAGCCGTTGAAATCACCATCGCTCTTTTCAAACTCTTTGACCTCAAAAAAGATCGCCTGGTTTGGGATGTCGGTCACCAGGCCTACACCCATAAACTACTGACCGGGCGAAGTCAGCAATTTGAAACCCTGGCCCAGTCCAAAGGCGTTAAAAAGTTTCTTTCCCGGGATGAAAGTCCCTATGACCATTTCGGGGCAGGTCACGCATCGACTTCCATCTCCTCTGCCCTTGGCATGGCCATCGCCAGGGATTTACAGAAGCATACGAACCGTGTCGTGGCCGTCATTGGAGACGGAGCCATGACCGGCGGACTTGCCTTTGAAGCGCTCAATCATAACGGCTTCCTGGATAAGAACTTACTGCTCATCTATAACGACAACGGAATGAGTATCGACCCCAATGTGGGTGCTCTTTCCAAGCTTCTGACCCGCATCGCTTCTTCCAGGCTTTATAATATCTTTCGGGAAGAATCCCTGGAAATTGCTGAACGTGCTCCCTTTTCCGAAACCCTCGGTTTGAAACGAACCCTGCAGATGATGCACGATTCGATGAAGGCTTTTTTCAAGCCGCCGGGAATGCTGTTCGAACAGTTGGGATGGCGCTACATGGGGCCGGTCAACGGCCACAGCCTCAAGGATTTGATCGAACTGATCGGCCAGGTCAGAGACCTGGAGGGACCCATCGTGATTCATGCCCTGACCCAAAAAGGGAAAGGCTATTCCTTTGCCGAAGAAGATGCCTTCAAATACCACGGGGTCTCCCCTTTTGTTCCTGAAGACGGTTCCTTTCTGAAAAAATCAAAAAGCAGCGACAACTCAGTCAGTTATTCCAAGGTCTTTTCGGAAAAGCTTGGAGAATTGATGGAAAAGGATTCGAAGGTTGTTGGAGTCAGTGCTGCGATGCTGAGTGGTACCGGTTTGATCGGTCTCCAGAAAAAATACCCTGAACGTATTTTCGACGTCGGCATTGCCGAAGGTCATGCCGTCACCTGCTCTGCAGGCATGGCCACGGAAGGCTTAAAGCCCTATGTTGCCATCTATTCCACTTTTCTCCAGCGCGCGTTGGATCATATCATCCATGATGTCGCGATCCAGAAACTTCCTGTCCGCTTCATGCTTGACCGAGCGGGTCTGGTTGGAGCAGATGGGCCCACCCACCAGGGTGTTTATGACCTGACCTATCTGAGGATGATTCCTGGAATGACCATCATGGTCCCGAGAGACGGTGCAGAATTGAGAATGATGATCGATTTTTCTTATCACTACGAATCAGGACCGATTGCAGTGAGGTATCCCCGGGGAAATACCGTTTTAACGGAGGAAAATGAAATCCCCCCGATTGAAATGGGCCGAGCCCACCTCTTGCAGGATGGAGCAGACATCGTGTTACTGGCAGTCGGAGTCATGGTTGAAAAAGCCATTCAAACTGCAAATATCCTGGAACAAGAAGGTTTTTCCGTTGCAATCGTCAACGCACGTTTCGTTAAACCGCTCGATCAGGACATGATTCTGAATCTGGCCTCCAATACTAACCTTGTGGTAACCATGGAAGAAAACACCATTCTAGGGGGGTTTGGAACAGCAGTGACTGAATTGTTAAACCAGTCCGGAATAACCATACCGACGCTTACTTTCGGCATACCGGACCGTTATATTTCCCAGGGGACTCCGGAAGAACAAAGTTTCGATGCAGGATTAAGTTCAGAGCAAATGAGCCATGGAATTCGGGAAAGATATCAACAACTACCCATCCGAAAGAAAAGCCTTAAATTAACAAGAAAAAAAGCTTCTTAGTGCTTCAATTAATACAAATTTGTTAAGTTTTTCATTTTTTTCTTGACTTCTAAGGCTAATAAACTCATTACTAATTTGTTTTGTTCATTCATTAAAATTTAATTTGAGGGATGAATCAAACCACCTTCCATGAGGGAACGGTTGAAAATGTCAACTGAATCAAGGGAATGAGCCATGTATAATGAACTGTTGAACCAACTGGAAAAACGAATCCAGGAGGCAGTCGAAACCATCGAAATGTACCGCTTGGAAATAGCGGAACTGAAGGAAAAAAACAGTGAACTAGAAAACCAGCATCAAGTCTGGGAAGATAAACTGAGTTCACTGATTCAAAAATTCGAAACACTCAATCAATCCGAAGATTCCGAATCCGTAGAATCTGAAGATACTTCCTCCACGAGTGATTCTTCCTATTCATACGGATCTGCATCAGAATCTGAATCAGAAGAGGAGTCTCAGGACGATTCCGAGACATCTTCCTATTCTTCCACCACCAGTTTCGGAAGCCAGGCTGTCGCAAGTTCCTACCACTATTCGAATCAAGACGAATAAGAGACGCACCCCACGACTCGGGGGGAGTGACTCGGGTTCTCCGATCCCTCTCATAAATAATTCACCAGGGTTTTTTATACTCGTAAAAGCCCTGGTGTTGCTTTCACTTTTCTGGGTTTCCGGCCTCGAAGCCCGGGAGCGTCAAGTGGTGGCAGTCCTCCCTGTCAAGGTTCTCTACCCTGCCCAGGGTAAGCAATGGCTTGGATATTTTTTACAGGATGAACTGAGCCGGCAGTTTCAGCTTCAGAAACATTTCACTGCTCTTTCTCCTGGAGAGGTCAACCGCTGGTTCCAGGATGAAGATGCCGAAGAAATTCAGCTTCAAAGTTTTCAACAATCGGTCAAACCGCATTGGATTCTTGAACTGGAACTTCAGCTGGTTTTAAAGCAGCTTTCCCTGACTGGGACTTTTTCAAGCATCAACGACAAAATTTCGGCTCAGAACTTCAAGAAAATCCTTCCCCTGGAAAAACCGGACCTTTTGGTGAAACAGGTCCTGGAGCATCTTTTTCGGGAAAAAAAGGAAAGTGAGCTGATCCACCATCCACAGGGTTATTCCTGGGAAGGAGTGGAAGCCTTTTATCTCTGGAAACATCGGACTCCAGTGCCACAAGTGAATTCTGAAGGATGGAAAACACGAGCAGAAGAGTTGGAAACCCTTCTCTCGGATTACTCCGAATTCTCAGAACAAGTGCATCATCAAAAAGCAACCATGCTCGTTTTACAGGCCAGCACAAGCCTGCCCGCCTATGTCCCGACACTGAATCAGGCTGAAACGGAATTGAAGCAGGCCATTTCGCTGCGTCCTGAAAGCAGTGAATACCATAGCCTCCTCTCCCTCATTCATTACCTGCGTCAGGAGAAACTTCGTGCAAAAGCCGAAGCAGTCATCGCCAACGCGGAAAATCCGCGAAACGGCAGGGCGCTGATTCTGTATGGACTGAGCATCGGCAGAAAGGCCAGCGATGGGGACGCCTACATCCGCCAGGGTCTGATTTGGTATCCCATCAACCGAGACGCTCCATCTCTTAAACCGGACCCTTTTGAAGCATTGATCCCGGATCTGACCCCATGGCTTGCGGGAAAACGCTCTTCGGAGCCGCTGCAATATCAGCAGTTGATAGATGAAGCCAAGGAACTCTACGCACAGGGGGATTGGGATCAATCAAAAACCATGTTCCAGGACGCATCGGCCCTGGAGCCGGAACTTGCCGAAGCTCCGCTTTTTCTGGCGCGGATCAAGATCGCCAAAAAGGATCTCAAAGGGGCGATGCGTAGTTTGAACGCCCTCCGGAAACGATTTCCGGAAGATGCCGCAACCCTGCTTTATCAGGGCTATGTCTATGAACTTTTGAAAAAATACAGCAATGCGGAAATCCTCTATCGTAAATCCCTGGAGATGGAACCGGAAAATCATCGGGCGATGCTGCGTCTCAGCACCCTGCTGATCAAAACCGGAAAATATGAAGAGGCCCAAAGTTTTCTCGAAAGCCTGACCCGCAAGTATCCTGATTACACGGTTGGCTGGTGGAACCTCGGCTTGCTCTACCAGAAACTGGATGAACTCGAATCAGCCGAACAGGCCCTCGAAGAAGTCGTCAGGCTCGATCCGGCCAATACTCGTGCCCAGGCGCAGTTGGAAAGGATTCGGGAAGAATTGGCACCGGTAATTTCCCAGTGAATCCCGCAAACTGTTTCGGAGTTTGAAACCACTGTGTTAAAGTGTATTTCACATTAAAATGAATCATGACAGAAGTTCAGCAAACCCCTTCCCGCACCGCAAAGCCTCCATGGCTTAAGGTACGTTTTCCGACCGGGGAGAACTACAATTGGATTCGGAACCAATCGCAGAATTTAAAGCTCAGTACCGTCTGCGAGGAAGCCCAGTGTCCGAACATCGGTGAATGCTGGAACAGCGGTACGGCAACCTTCATGCTGATGGGAGACACCTGCACACGCGGCTGCCGCTTTTGTGCGGTCAACACAGCCCGGATTCCTCCCGCGCTCGATGCCTCCGAGCCGGTGAAGCTCGCAGAAACCATCGAACAGATGAATTTACGTTATGTCGTCTTGACCACAGTGGACCGAGACGAACTCCAGGACCAAGGAGCGTCCCACATTGCACGCTGCATCCGTTCCATCCAGAGGCGCAACCCGGATCTGCTGATCGAAATCCTGATGCCGGATTTCCGTGGAGAAATGGAACTTGTCCAGCAAATCATCGATTCCCGTCCTGCCGTCCTCGCCCACAACCTCGAAACCGTGAAACGTTTGACCTCCAGGGTCCGTGATCCCAGGGCCGGTTACGAACAATCGCTGGATGTGCTGGCTTACCTGAAAAAACAGGGAAAAGGGACTTACACCAAATCTTCACTGATGCTGGGACTTGGCGAAAAGCATGAGGAAATTCTTCAGGCGATGCAGGATCTCCGGCAAGCAGGGGTGGACTTCCTGACCCTCGGGCAGTATCTCCAGCCGACCCGAAAACACTTGAAGGTGGAAGAGTACCTCAAACCGGAAATTTTTGAGGAATTTGCGGAAGAGGGTCACAGGATGGGTTTTGACTATGTCGCCTCAGGCCCCCTGGTCCGCAGTTCCTACCGTGCCGCAGAGTTTTATATCGAGCGAAAAATACGCGGCGAATCATGAGCCTCGGTTCCCTGACCCTGTCCCCAATCAAACGTATTTCAGGAAAGGTCGACCTTCCCGGGTCCAAAAGCCTCTCCAACCGGGTGCTGCTGCTGAGTATGCTTGCAGAAGGTACGACTCACATTCGAAACCTTCTCGACAGTGACGATGTACGCTACATGATCGGAGCGCTTGAGCAACTGGGCATCAGGATGGAGGAAACCCGGGAAAGTAACGAAATCCGCGTTGAAGGCTGCGCCGCTAAGATCCCGAATTCGGATTTGGAACTGATGCTCGGCAACGCTGGAACCGCAATGCGTCCTCTGACTGCCGCTTTGACTTTGGGACAAGGCCGCTACGTGCTTGATGGCGTTCCAAGAATGAGGGAACGTCCCATCGTTGACCTCGTCGATGGACTCCAACAGTTAGGCGCCGAGGTGAGCCTGTTGAACGGGCCCCCCGGCCCCCCGGTGGAAATCATCGCTTCAGGCCTTCCCGGTGGAACGGCCGAAATCAAAGGGAGCGTCAGCAGTCAATTCCTCAGTGCGATCCTGATGGCCGCACCCTCTGCACAAAACGATGTCACTTTGAAAATCATCGATACCCTGGTTTCTGTTCCCTATGTCGAAATGACTCTAAAACTGATGGAAAGGTTTGGGGTGAAGGGGGAAAACCAAAACTTCGAGGAATTTCACATCCAGGGGAACCAGACTTATCTTTCCCCGGGTGAATTTTATGTGGAAGGGGACGCGTCCTCCGCCTCCTATTTCCTCGCGGGAGCAGCGATTACCGGAGGGAGCATCACCGTCCAGGGGTGTGGGACGGAAAGTCTCCAGGGAGATGCAAAATTTGCTGAAGTGCTGGAGTTGATGGGAGCAGAAACGGAATGGCAGCCAAATTCAGTCACCGTCCATGGAAAATCTTTGAAAGGGGTCGACCTCGATTTGAACCGAATGCCCGATGCCGCGATGACTCTGGCAGTCGCCGCTCTTTTCGCGGAGGGTCCAACCCGCATCCGGAATGTCTATAACTGGCGTTTGAAGGAAACCGAAAGGATGAAAG
>LNZD02000002.1 GCA_001469005.2 SAR324 cluster bacterium lautmerah10 | reverse complement strand
AGGGCTTTGACGGAAGATTCAGATACCCATCTGCTTGCAGTGGATGCTGTTTCGTGGCAAGACGAAGAATCCCGGTTTTTCAGTTCGATGGGAAGCCGTTCTTTCAGCGGACAACTTCCTCCCGGAGCCCTTGATGGCCTCTGTGATAAAGAAGGTTATCCCCTCGAAAAGGCACTGGATTCAGCAGGATTGAAAGGGATACCTTTTTCCAAAATGGAGCAAGGCAGATATCTTGGTTATCTCGAAGGGCACATCGAACAGGGTCCTCAGCTCGAATTGGAGCAGAAGAAAATCGGGGTTGTTTCAAGCATCGTCGGAATTGGAGGAACGGTGTTCAATTTCAAGGGTGTCCAGAATCATGCCGGGACAACGATGATGAATATCCGTAAAGACGCCTCCACCGCCCTTTATAGACTCGCATCCAGGATCAACGAGGAATTTCCAAAAGTCGCTGGAGAGCACTCAGTATGGACCATGGGTAGGGCGGTTTTACATCCGGGAGCGCCATCGATTGTTCCTGGTTCCGCGGAACTGGAACTCCAGTACCGGGATGCATCCATGGACGTTCTGGAAGCATTTGGACAAACTGTTGAAAGACTGATGGAAGAAATCAATGAAATGGGAGGGGCAACCGTAGAATCACGTCCGTCACGGATTCAGATTCCGCCCTGTGATATGGATTCAAATTTTCAAAAGCATCTTTCAAAAGCTGCTGAAGTGCATGCATCTGATCGATGGAAAACCATGCCCAGTGGAGCCTTTCATGATGCCGGTATCCTTCAGGAGGTGATTCCCTGCGGAATGCTTTTCATCCCCTCCATCGGCGGGGTCAGTCATGATTTTTCAGAAAACAGCCATGATGAAGACATCATCTTGGGATGTCAGGTGATGGCGGATGCTGCAGCCTCCCTTCTGCAGGAAAAGAGCATCTGAAGGTTTTGTTCAGGATCCTGGAAAGTTACGCAAAATCTGAGATTTGCCAGGAAAGGCTTTTTGCATCATGAGGAGGGTTGGTTTAAAAAAGGGGCCGTCATATTTTCTCCAAAAATATATAAACTCTTAAACTCAAAAAGGATGAAACCATGAAGATTTTGATTGCGGGGTTTCAACATGAAACCAATACCTTTGCTCCTTCGGAAGCGGACTGGGATAGCTTTGTTGAGGGGGGAGGCATGCCGGGGATGGTGGAAGGAGAAGCTTTACTCGATTTCAAGGGAATCAACCTTCCACTTGGAGGGTTCTTGGATGATTTGGAAGGAGAGGGGCATGAGTACCTGCCTGTGATCTGGGCCTCGGCTTCTCCTTCGGGTAAAGTCACCAAAGATGCATTTGAGCGGATTGTGGGGAAGATCACAGATGCCCTAAAGCAAGAAACTCCCGATGCAATATATCTCGACATCCATGGAGCGATGGTTGTGGAACATATAGACGACGGTGAAGGTGAACTCCTGAAGCGGGTTCGTGAACTTGTCGGAGATGAGGTTCCCGTTGTCGGAAGTCTCGATTTGCATGCGAATGTCAGTCATAAGATGCTCAAGTACGCGGACGCAGTGGTGGCTTACCGGACTTACCCGCATGTGGATATGGATGAAACAGGAAGCCGTGCCGCAAAATTACTTAAATTGAGATTGGATGAGAAAAAACGCCGATATTGCGCTTTTAAACGGATACCATTTCTGATTCCGATCAATGCCCAATGCACCGACCTTGAGCCGGCAATCGGGACCTATTCCCTGCTTGAAAAGCTGGAAGCTGAAAAGGATGTGATTCTTTCTTTCACTCCGGGTTTCCCTGCATCGGATTTCTTAGATTGTGGAGCATTGGTCTGGGGGTATGGGCAAGATGCTCAGGATACCCTGGATGCAGTCAACCAACTGGCGGCCTGGGTTGAGTCAAAGGAAAGTGAGTGGTGGGTAGATTTACTGGATCCGGACCAGTCGGTTCTGGAAGCGATTCGCATCAGTGAATCTTCCACCAAACCGGTTGTCATTGCCGACAGCCAGGACAATCCTGGAGCCGGAGGGAATTCCAACACCACCGGCATGCTTAGGGCCCTGTTAAGGCATGATGCCACTGATGCGGCGATCGGGATGATCTATGATCCTCAGTCTGCACTGGCTGCTACCCGTTCAGGAGAAGGCTCTTCATTGAAACTTGCGCTGGGAGGTGAACCGGCTTTGAATGACCCGCCTCTGGAAGATACCTTTTTGGTGGAGAAAGTCTCGGATGGAGTGATGACCGTCAAGGGGCCGATGATGAAAGGAGCAGTGATTGAACTGGGACCGACTGTTTGTCTCCGGAAAAATGGAGTCCGCATTGTGGTTGGTTCCAGAAAAGCACAGATGCTGGACCGGGAAATGTTTCGAATTGCCGGAATTGAACCGGAATCGATGCGAATCCTGGTGAACAAAAGCTCGGTTCACTTCAGAGCGGATTTCACCCCGATTGCCGAGACGATTCTGGTTGCACAGGCTCCTGGGCCGATGCCCGCAGACCCTTCTACTTTGCCCTGGAAAAACCTGGGCCATGGCATCCGTATCAAGCCTAAGGGAGAAGTATTTGAGAATTCGAATCAAAACCCGGTGAATTTTAACGCCCAAGTGGTCTAAAATGGTACGAGAAAAATGATAGGGTCCGTTGAGCAAACAACTTATTTGAATAAAAACCAGTGACTGATCATAAGACTCAGCGTCTCCAGCATGTTGCAGAACTGCTCAACGCAGTGGGACGTGACACGGAAACCAAGATCCTCTCAACTCTGGAAGAAGCCAATCCGAATCTTGCTTCCCAGATACGCGAAAAAATGTTTACTTTTGATGACCTGACTTTGATTGACATCAGGCAGATGCGATGATTTGGAAAACCTTGGCCCTCGGCGTCGAGAGGATGTTGAAGCGGCTCAGATGAAAATCGTTCAAACTGCTAGAGAAATGATCGAAGAGGGAAAAATAGTTATTTTAGGTGCTGATACGGTTTGAAGAAGAAATTTCTTAACAAATAAAACTTTTACACAAGCTCTGTTTCTTGATCTGTTTCACCAATATTGAAAAATTTTTCTATCAATTTCGTAAATATCATTTTGTGAAGGTCTTCTGGATCGTTTTTTTCTGACCATTCATCCCATTGTTCCACAATCTTTAAAAGATTTACATCCAGGCAGTTTCCGAATTCTTTTTGGAATTCAAATGCAAGCCACCGGATTTGTTCTGGTGTACTAATAATACTGTGCAGTTTGATTAAGGGTCTAAGTTCATTGAACCAGACTGCATTCCTTTCGGAAGACCGAATTACTATTCCCGTGGGGGCTGACATGATCTAATTAAAACAAACAGAATTATTCTATTCTTAGAGTGGGGATCAATGAATAGGAGTATCTTAATAAAGAAACTAAATTTAAATCAACAAAAAAAATAATCAAGTCCTGAAAAAACAACTAGAAGGTAAAATTCCTACAAAAATAATCACAAAGATTCTTGAATCATCCTTAAAGATTACTTGGAAGGTCTATTCAGTTCCACCTTTTTTCAGAAAAAGAATATGAGTAGTTGGTTGTTCATAGACAAAAATAATTACTCTAATCCTTGTGGCGAAAAATTACATTCTCTTGCTGAAACCGAAACCAACGCTGAATCTTGGTTCGCTCCGGCCCCTCAGTCCTGCCTCACAAGTAGCAACCGCTTCTTCGGTTGAATATTTTGCACAACGCGGATGCGTCATCACCCCGGCTTTAGACATGACCTGCTCAACACTGCAACTGCTGATAGAAAGAAAACAAATCAAGTAATAAAACAGGGAGGACTTTCTGAATCTATTCATTCTTGGACACATTTCTCTTGAGTTAAGATCCGATACAATTCGGGACTTAAAGCAATCATTTATATTCAATTCTATGCTTGGGTATCTTTCCAATTTGAGACCTTAACAGCTATTTGAAAAGTTCTTCAAATGTTAAATTCTTTAGATTTCATTCATCCGAGAACTTGATTAAAAAACCAATTTTGTGATTTCTGCCTCATAAAGGCCTGACCAGTTTTCAGGAACAATGTCATCAATGAAAAAACCGAAACTTCGGATTGAATCTGGAGCAAGTGGTTCCCAATCATTTTTCGAATAACGGTTGACGGGGAAAAAGTCATGTGTCTTTGATACTTCACCATCTTCATCAAGAAAATCAATTTTAAGAGTAAGGATCGAAATTGATTTATTTGTCTCATTGGTGAGTGTTCCGAAAAATGCAGTTCCGAGTGATTTACCCGAACCTCCAACAGTGATTTTCAAATCTTCCAATTTTACTTGAGTAATCGCCTTTTGCATTTCTCTTTGTTTGGTTTGACCGATCTGGAAAAAACCAAAAAGCAGAAAAACTGAAAGGAGACCTAAAAAAACAATCCTACGATGATTGAGGAGATAGTTGTATATCCATAATTTGGATTGCATCAAAAATGAAATATTTTCAGATGGGTCTCGATTCACATTCAAAATTCTTGAGAAATTCTGAAGTATGGAAAAATTGATAGAAATGTGATTTTACCAGTAACTGTCAGCGTTTTGGTAAATAAGGTTTAAACATTTGGAATCTAAACATTTGAATCAGGAGGATTCAATTCAAAAGTCTGGATTTCAGGGATGCTTCCCTGTGCTCTCAATTCAAATTTTAGATTACTGCGGAATGGATGGAATATTTGATTTGTTTCCCTGAGGATATTCCATTCACATAATTCAACAAGATTAGAAATTGGAATTATCCGATTCTACAAAATCCTCCTACCTGGCCGGCTTTTTGACAATGCTGCTGGGGCAATTCTGTTTTTCTGTGAATGACAGTCTTGTGAAATGGACGGTTCTCAAAATGCCCGGGAATGACAATTTGTTCATGGTGGTCTTTTTTCGCGGAACATTCATGTGTTTCATCATTGCAATAATCCTGGCTTTTCAGGGGAAACTACGTTGGGAACACATTTTCAAACCTTCAGCGCTTCACGGGCGAGGGTTGATCGAAGTCGGACTGACTTTTTCCTTCCTGACATCGATTTTGATGTTACCGATTACTGACGTCTACACGATTCTGCTCACTGCACCTTTGATGATTACTGCATCCGGTGTAATTTTTTTCCGGGAGCGAGTTGGATGGCGAGAATGGCTTGCTGTGATGACAGGATTTTTTGGAGTAATGATTGTTGTCTGGCCCGACGATATGGGTTGGAAGTTGGCCTATGCTCTCCCACTTTTTGCTACAGTCATGATTGTCTTTCGTGAAGTATACACCAAGCGACTGCCGCACCATTATTCAGGACTAGAGATCGTCCTGATTACGGGTTTGTTACTTACCATTGCTGCAGGATTAGCATCAATACCGTATTGGCAGACCCCGGACTGGAGCATTTTGTTTCCCATTCTTGGGGCGACTTTAGCGGTTACCGTTGCCCATGTGATGACTGTGCTTACTGTCAGGCTGGCACCACTTTCAGTCACCTCTCCAGGGCGCTATTCGATCATCATCTTTGGCGCCATCAGTGCTTTTATCATTCTTCAGGAAGTTCCTTCAACAGGCACCATCATTGGTTCGATCATCGTCATCGGCAGCGGACTCTTCCTTTTGGGGCTGGAAAAACAGAAGTCATGATTAAGGAATACATTAAATTGGAAGTTTTTCCCTGTTGCTTACAGAAAACATTAAGAACCTTCACAGGCCACCGTAGCTCAGGGGTAGAGCAGCAGTTTCGTAAACTGCAGGTCAGCGGTTCAATTCCGCTCGGTGGCTCCAGACAGTTAAATATTTCTGGAAAAAAGGATCTATTGCAAAAAGATCCACACCCTAAATCTAATTCAAAAACGAACTTGTGAAGTTTCAATTCAAACGACTTCTGAAATGACTGGAAAACCCGACTTCAGCAAACATATGGTCAATCTGGCATCCCAGCGATTGGGAGCCAAGGTTCAGGAAGTGAGCGATGACTTTTTCGCGGAAGCCAAAAGAATGCTCCAGGACTCCGAACCCACATTTAAGCCGGATCTTTACGATGAGCATGGAAAATGGATGGATGGCTGGGAAAGCAGGAGGAGACGCGAACCGGGGCATGATTATGCGGTGGTCCAACTTGGGACAAGAGGGATTGTTCATGGTTTGGACATCGACACCCGTCACTTCACGGGCAACTACCCCCCACAAGCATCGGTGGAAGGGATGGATTGCGGTTCGGTTACAAACCCGGTTTCCGGAGATTGGGAAGAACTGCTTCCAATCTCAGAACTTGGCTCAGACCGCCAACATTTTTTCTCCACTAAATACTGCAGCCCATTGACCCATGTCCGCCTGAATATTTTCCCTGATGGAGGAATTGCGCGGTTGCGGGTATATGGAGAACCTCATCCGGATTGGTCGGGTATTGACCTGTCTCAAATCATGGAAGTCTCTTCGATTGAATTAGGAGGGAGAATCGCAGGATATAACGATGCCCATTATGGAATGCCCTGGGTGATTTTGACTTCAGGAAGGGGTAAAAACATGGGAGACGGTTGGGAAACCCGGAGACGTCGAGAACCTGGACATGATTGGATCCTGGTACGGTTGGGAGCAACTGCTGAGATTGAAAAAGTTGAAGTCGACACGGCTCATTTCAAAGGGAACTACCCGGACCGATGTTCCCTTCAGGCCTCAATGGCAGGTAATGAAACCGATGAAGAACTGGCTGCCAAGGCAGAAAACTGGGCGGAACTCTTATCTCCGCAAAAACTTTCGATGGATCAACAACATTTTTTCCAAAAACACCAGCTGCAGGATTTGGGGCCGGTCAACTGTGTCCGCTTGAATATTTTTCCGGACGGCGGAATCAGCCGCCTCAGGATTTTTGGACGGCCCCAGTTCTGAGGATCGATGCATCGAATTTCACCCATTCCGCTTACCGTTCAGGCCTTTGCTGATTTTGGTAATGTGGTGGAGGCCAGTCCAGAGAAGATGTTCTCAATCAACGAGGGTACCACGAACCGTTTTCATGATTTGGCAAACATCGATGTTGAAAGAGACGGAGGAAGTCCGGTGGTGAATATTTTTAGGGGTACTCCCTACCCTTTTCCATTGACCATCAGAATGATGGAAAAACATCCTCTCGGATCCCAGTTTTTCATGCCGCTTGACCCCTTTGATTATCTGGTGGCGGTGGCTGAAGCAAAATCAACCGTGATGCCGGAAGATGTGTTGGTCTTCTCCTGTTCCCATAAACAAGGGGTGAATTTCAAACCAGGAGTTTGGCATCATCCGCTTTTAGTGCTAGCAGAACAGCAGGACTTTTTGGTGATCGATCGGGCAGGGGCAGGAGAGAATCTGGTGGAACAGGATTTGGCTTCACCGATCATGGTTGATCTTGCTGAAAACAATCCTCAAGGCAGGTTGGAACCGCGTCCTAGACAATAAAGTTCAAACCATTCTTCCCGGCTCAATTTTACTTCCAAAGATCTCGCACATCTTCTGATCCGGTCCGGATTTTTACTTCCAAGAATAGGAAGAATTCTAGCCGGGTGATGAAGAATCCAGGACACCACGATTGCTTCCGCAGGAGCCTGATGTTTTTTTGAAAATTCATCGATTTTCGCTTTGCATTTAAGGATTCGCTCCTTCAGTTTCCCATCTTTTCCCTGATAACTTCTTCCCGACAAAAACCCTTTGGAAATCGGGGACCAGGCTTGGATTTGGATTTGGTGAATTCTGCAATATTCGATGGTTCCTTCAAGACCAGATGGGTCCACTGGGTTGGGTGATCCTGCAATTCCTCCATCCAACATTCCAGAGTGAAGAAGATGGAATTCAATCTGGTTGGATCTGATGGGAACGGTCAAATATTTTAATAACAGTTCCATTTGCGCCGGAGTGTGGTTGCTGACACCAAACTCCCGGACTTTCCCGTTTTGATTTAAGTTTTCAAACGCTTCCGCGACTTCTTCAGGTTCCACCAAGGGATCAGGACGATGAAGAAGGAGCATGTCCAGATATTCGGTTTTCAGTCTCATCAGAGACTGATCGACAGAATCCAGAATATGTTTCCTGCTGAAATCATAACGTCCCTGTTCAATCCCTGGAGGGTCTCCGGGAAGCCGAATCCCACATTTTGTTTGAATAAAGATTTTTTCACGAAGTCCGGGTTTGGATTTTAAGATTTCTCCAAAAACCGCTTCTGCTTTTCCCCTTGCGTAAATGTCTGCGTGATCAAAAAAATGGATTCCTTCTTCCAGAGCCGTTTCGATTGCTAATTCTGCCTGCTTGATATGATTTTGATCATAAGACTCATCATTCCAACTTCCTCCTAGCCCCATACAGCCAAGGGCTAGGCGATGGGTATCATGCGAAATCCAATCTCCTTTCATCTCTGTATTCATTTGTTAATGTTGTCTACATTCATCATCCTAAAAAACTAAGTTATTTCTCACATACAAAGCAAACATGTTTCGCTGGTTTGAAACAAGACTGAATCCCTATCCCCCTGAAGAGCCAGGTCAACCTCCTGAAGGACTCTTTGCCTTTTGCTGGTACTACACCCGGACTGCGGCTCCTTTTTTGGTGATCATGTCAGTGATAACGGCATTGATTTCAGTGGGAGAAGTCTACCTTTTCGGGTTTTTGGGAAATATTGTTGATTGGCTTTCTGCCTCGGATCCAAAAGGGTTCATCGAAAGAGAAGGAAGTCAATTAATCTGGATGGGATTGTTTCTGGTTGTTGGCTTACCGATCTTGGTTTTAATCCACTCACTTTTGATTCATCAGACCCTTTTGGGGAATTATCCCATGATTGGTCGGTGGCAGATGCACCGTTATCTGCTTCGGCAAAGTATGAATTTTTTCGCCAATGAATTTGCAGGAAGGGTGGCCACCAAGGTCATGCAGACTTCTCTGGCAATACGTGAGAGCGTAATAAAATTATTGGATGTATTCGTTTATGTTTCGGTGTATTTCATCTCAATGATGGTTTTGGTTGCTTCTTCCGAACTGCGATTGATGCTTCCTATGGTTCTTTGGCTGGTGGTGTATGTTGCTTTAATTACCTATTTCGTTCCGAAACTGAAACAAGTTTCCAGGGAACAGGCAGATGCCCGGTCGATGATGACAGGCAGGGTGGTAGACAGTTACACCAACATATCCACCGTGAAGCTATTTTCCCACGCAAACCGCGAAGCAGGCTATGCAAGAGACGGCATGGACGATTTTTTGGTTACCGTGCACCGGCAGATGCGATTGTCTACGACGTATCATATTCTTATTTATTTAAACAACGCCTTCCTGGTTTTCACTATCTCCGCACTTGCGATATGGCTCTGGATGTCATCCATTGTTTACACCGGTTCGATTGCAATCGCGATAGCGATGTGCCTCAGGATCAACGGAATGTCCCAGTGGATCATGTGGGAAGTGTCGTCTTTATTTGAAAACATTGGAGTCGTGCATGACGGTATGAGCATGATGGCAAAACCTCTTGAGGTGGTGGATCATGAACAAGCATCGGCTCTCAAAATCAGCAGCGGGAAAGTAGATTTTGACCATGTCGGATTTCATTACGGACGTCCGGGTGGAATCATGGAAGATTTCAGTCTTTCTATAGCTGCCGGAGAAAAAGTTGGTGTAGTCGGACGTTCAGGTGCCGGGAAAACCACCCTGATGAACCTGCTGCTCCGTTTTTATGATCTGGAAAAAGGTGAAATCCGGATCGACGGACAGAATATATCCGGAGTCACCCAGGAAAGCCTTAGAGCCCAAATTGGGGTGGTGACCCAGGACACCTCTTTATTGCACCGTTCCATTCGTGACAACATTGCCTACACTTCTCCCGAAATTTCTGATGAAAATGTGATTGAGGCAGCAAAGAAAGCAAATGCCTGGGAATTTATTCAGGAC
>LNZD02000001.1:5950-11933 GCA_001469005.2 SAR324 cluster bacterium lautmerah10 | reverse complement strand
GTTTTATCGGGAGCACTTGGAGGAGTTGTAGAAAATCACTTCAATTTAAGACCTTTCACTCCGGCCTCGTCATCGTGAAGATCGAGTCTCCTCCAACGATGGTGTAGTCGTCATATCCCAGCCTTCCGATCGGTTTCATCCCGTCCACATCAATCAATCCTTCCGGGGTGATGTACTGGTCTTCGATATGGACTCCGATCACTTCCCCAAACACCACGACATAGCGGTCCTTGTTACTCCAGTTTGGGAAGTCCACACTTCGGAGGTGTTTGCATTCAAGATGCACCGGAGCCTCCTTGACCCTTGGCGGTTTAACGAGTTTGGAAGGAACCGGGGTCAATCCCGACATTTCCAATTCATCCACCTCCCCTCAGGGAATCTTTTTGCCCGTCCTCTCCGCTTCCGGCCCCTGAGGCAAACATCACCGTTGGAGGGCGATAACCCACTGCATTGAAAAAACTGTAAGGGGCAAGGTTCACTACCCCTTCCGGGTCGACGGTCGTAATCCAGCCGATGGGTCGTGGAATCACCAGGCTGTTGAAAGGGTTTTTCGGCAGACCGTGGTCCTGCTTGACGGGTTCATAAAACATGGTTCCTCAGATTTGGAAGTTGATGGAGTCGAGTCATTCTTCAAGCTTGAAGCATCCTTTCAAGATCTTGAAGAAGATCTTCCACAGCTTCAATGCCAACCGAAACCCGGATCAGGTTGTCCGGGGTTTCCGTTTCCAGCGTTTCACTCGATTTTCGGTGTTCGATCAGGCTTTCAACTCCGCCCAGCGAGGTTGCCCGTTTGAAAACCAGGGCCCGCGAGAGCACCTCCAATGCTTTCTTCTTTCCTCCATGAACCTGGAAAGAAAGCATTCCCCCAAAACCGCCCTGCATCTGTCGCTTTGCAACGGGGTGCCCTGGATTCGATTCCAACCCAGGATAATGCACCTGCTCCACTAATTCCTGGCGTTCCAGAAAACGGGCGAGCTGCAGTGCGTTTTCGCATTGCCTATGGACCCTCAGGTGCAGCGTTTTCATCCCGCGGATCAGGAGGTAGGCTTCCATCGATCCAAGGATGGCCCCGCCGAATTTTCGGTGTTCACGGATCCTCCGCCAGATTTCCAGGGAAGGCTCGCGGACTGCCAGGAAACCTGCGATCACATCCGAATGTCCATTCAAGTATTTGGTGGCAGAATGACAAACCAGATCCGCCCCAAGTTCCAATGGCCGTGTCAAAACCGGAGTCGCCGCAGTTGAGTCAACGGCGAGGAGTGCTCCAGCCTCATGAGCAAGTTTGGCTGCAGCCTCAAGATCGGTCACCACCCAACTCGGATTGGCCGGAGTTTCAAGCCATACCAACCGGGTTTTCCCCTTGACCAGTTTCTTTTCCAGATCCTGAAGATGACCCGTTTCAAAATAATCGATGGAAATGCCCCAGGATTCAGCAAATTCATTAATGAAACTCAACACTCCAAGGTAGATCGTTTTTGAGACCAAAGCCTGTTCCCCCCGTTTCAGTGCATGAAACGGAGCAGTGCAGGCAGCAATTCCCGAGGAAAAGACCAAAGCTGCGGATGCACCTTCAAGATCGGCCAGAACTTGCTCTGCCAGTTCCTGGGTCGGACCGTCACAACGCAGGTAGGACCTGCCCTGGGGTGTCTGATAATGTTCTGCGTCCCTGGCAAAGGTGGTTGCGAAATGAACCGGAGGCATCAGTGCTCCGCTGGACTCATCCTCAAAACCCAAAATCTGGACCGTACGGGTTTCCCTGCTTAACTTCAGTTCATCCTTTTTTGCTTTATTCATCCCTGCTTCTTGTTTTGGAGGTTAACCCTTCGAACATGATCTGCTCCCTTAAAATCTCCAGGAATTTTGACTTGATTGATGACCTGAAATCTAGAAATATCTGTTCCTTATGATTTTATCCCTCCTCATCCCCCCGGCCAGATAGCTCAGTCGGTAGAGCAACGGACTGAAAATCCGTGTGTCGGTGGTTCGATTCCACCTCTGGCCACCAGTAAATTCAACGTTCAGCTAATAATCTTACTACTGCTGTTTTGATTTGGTGTCCATATGGGCGTCCATCTTACCTGATGGTAAAAGTCTATAGGGATGCCATTTGAGCTTTTTGACTTCATCTTCTGAGATGAGGTTCTTTGGATTCCACGTCTTCACCTTTCACAGCTTTTTAAGCGGTCAATTCTTGTCAAACCGATATCTGTAGGTGCAGGATGGGATGGTCGAACTTGACTACGTCTCTGATCAGAAACATCTAACTGCGATGAATTCCATGACGGTAGGCTCAATGATTTAAATCTGTGTCATAACCAAAGCCGTAAGAATGCATTGGTAGTCAGTTGATGGAGAATCAATGGTGCTGATAGTCAACACCATAAGCTGATCCACTCGAATATCAAAAAAGTAGTAAAGATACATTTCATGGAGGAAGTTATGGGCAAAATCATAAAAGAGATTGTCTGCGAAAATGGAGATTGTTCAAACAAAAGAATAAAGGTTTTACCTCTGATCGGTCTTATTGCAATCAATGCGATCATTGGGGTGTCCTTTACAATGTTTTGCTTTCACGTCCTTTGAAGAAACTTGTTCTATTTCTGGTTGTCGCCGTCTTATTGACCGGTTGTCTCACAAGTAAAAGAAGATCAAGTTCCGGTAGTACTTGAAGAGCCAGTATGATGGCAGTAGTTACTGACACAAATATTCATGAGTTTTATGAGAAGAGTTAATCCCGGGTACATTGAGTGTCTTATTTCAGAAATGCAGAATTTGACTGACCGCATGGATGAGATAATTGAACGTGATTGGAATAAGTTTCTTAATCACGTCAAGGAGCATCAGCCAAAAGAGGTCAAAGATGAAAAAAGATAATGATTTTTATAAGAGCATCTACTCATTAATGAAGAAAAAATTGGATTACCGAATGGATGAAGGTGTCGAGCAGGATTTGAGAAAATTCCTCAATCACGTCCAGGACCAACAACATCAGAAAGAAGTGAGTAAATCATAAACTTCTTATTTTGACGATCCTGATTCCTCTCACGAGTGAGAAGGAAGGTCTGGCAGATCCTCACGGAAGATATATCCCTTAGCTGGACACGGTGCTTCGGGATTTGCGTTATCCCCCACAAATTGATGCGAGCTCCCGGACAGGGTAAAGGAGACCGTGATCAAGTGTTTTTTCTCATTTTTCCTCTTATTTTGTAAGACTAATGCTGAGGAAAAGACGTAGTTAATGATGCCCAGCGAGCGGTGGCATTGCCTTTTTCATTTTTTTCAGCAGAAAACACTCGCCGCTTGAAAATGATCATCATAGTTCGTGGCATTTTCAGGCATTTTTCACTCCATGAGGGTCAAGAGAAACAGCCTTCGCTTGGCCCTCAATTTTTACCCGGTTTGTTCATTTTCTCCTATATCCATTTGGGAAACATGAAAATTCTTTTAACTATGGCAATCGTTCTTGGTGCTCTTATCATTGTGCAAGCATCCTCCTCTAAAGAATTCACGTTGGTCGATACAGTCAAAAACTGTAACTGTATGGATTACTTGAAATGAAAGATTTGATTATACTCATGATTATCTCATCTCTCCTACTGGCCGGGTGTCCCTCTGGGAGAAAAAAAGCGGGTCCATCATTGGAAGGATACAGTTCGTCTCATTCTCATAACTATCGAATATTGAAATCCTAATTAATTTTTTTTGAATTCCTTCCTCGCTCTCTTTTCAGAGGGTTTAGCATTGATTCCACATCTTTTGTGTTGGTTGCATGGCTTTGGCAACTTTGACCATCGCAAATGTTTCTCCTTGTCGAAAACCGGTACCTTGAATGACCCTTAATTCTGGCGGATCTGAAACCAGTCAAATTCGTTGTAACTCGTTCTCTTGTCGGTCTTCGCAGCTATAAAGCGATGTGATCTTTGGCCACGAAATAATCGTAGATATTAATATTCAAAATTAGCTCACTTTCGGCTTCTTGAAGTGGTTCGTTCCACCCCTTCTACCTGGCCACATAAAGAAGCTGGAAGATCATGATTGACCCCTTCAAAAACAATCCTCAAACATTCCAGGAATTGACGTATTGGAAAGAATGGTTTAATTCCCATTTTGACCAAAACATTTCCGTCAATTATCATCCCAGTGTGAGAGAACGTGCTTATTATGAGATAATCAAAAAGATTACCGAAGAAGAGTCACGTTCTCAGTCTTGAAAAAGTCATCACTATTCGTTGTAATTTAATCTTTTAAGATAGTTGCAACCCGTTCTGTAATTTATTTTCCCAAAAATTTATCAATGTCCGAAGAAATTATAAGGTCAGTCTTACTGAAAGCTGGTTTTAAAACATTTTTCGTGTTTTTAGTTGTAACCACTCTTGATTACTTTGTTGATGAGAGTGATTTACTGGATCAAGTTAATGATTTCGGATTTAAAATCTGGATTTTAATTTTTATATTTTTTTGTATTTCGAGTTTCATTCAGTTGAAGGCAAAGAAAAATTAGACCCATAACCTCAGATCCATCATTCCTTAACCATTAGGATGATCCTCAACCACGGTATAAGTTGTTCCATTAATAAAAAGCGTGTCTCCTTGTGCATCATTTGAGACAGAAGATGCCTGAGCTAACACATAAGGCGTAGTGCTTTCAAGGCTGACTTCACCTATTAATTCATACCTATATTGTTCAATTATAATTCTATTTTTACTTTTTGGAAATTCAGGAAATGGATTAAACTTGATTAAACTTTAGTAAATAATTTAATTTTAATCCCAAGCCATTAGCTCGTAAGACATTGATATTATTGATAAATTAAAATCTAAGGAAAAGCATTTTGAAAAACACTTCAGGAAACCAACTTCTTTACACAGGAGAATACCGTCAAAGTCTGAAAATGATCTACTTCTCCACAAGATCAACAATACACACAAGTCCGCGAAACTCAGAAGTGTGGTCTCTAAAGAAAACTTGGATTCACTTCATGAACCCATCCGATTTTCATGGAAACAATTTTGGGTTACTCTTTTTTATGAAATTCTTCCTCCAGTATTTCTTTCTCCATTTGCGGTCTTACTAATTGAAGGATCCAAAAGAAAAGCCTGGAATGTTATACAAAACAGAGTCCTCCTTGTATTCTCACTAAGACACAATTCAAAAGGTACACATATCTTCAGTTGGCTTATATTTTATCCCAGTAATTGGTTGATACATATCAGTCTAGGCTTAATCTGGTTCCAACCAGAAATTTTAAGAAACATTGATGCATTTCAGGTCATCCTCGCTTTTCTCTTCTTGTTTATCAGAAACCTTATCATTTCAATCAAATACGGATATTTTCGTCCTGAGGATTATGCAATGTTAGGGGAAGATCCACCAAAATGGGTTGAAGATAATACAAACAGAAGATTGGTTGGTTTAGGTTGGAGTAATCCTTCTCAGTACCCTGGATTGATAGAAGACGAATTGATCTGCGCAATGGATGAGACTGATGTATCCCTTCAGGGAATGTCTTTCAGACTTGAAGAAAATATTGCACAGGAATTGAGAAATCACTCAACGGATGAATTGTTTTCAGCAAAAACTGAAATTAATGAAACCAATGAAGTCACAGCTGGTTTTGTTGTTCACCAGATTTTGAGTAAGATTTATAATTTATCTTTCCCAAAAACATTTCCTCTATTTACCCTTTCAATTGTAATATTCATCATTGGCATTCCACTCTATTCACGTTTTTATTTTGGCATACCAATGTTTGGAGAAAATGTTCACGAGATGATTATATTTATCACACTAATTATTGGTTTTTTTTGGGGTATTCCAGTTTTCATTTTTGGTTTTGTATGTATCTATGATTTTTCCAGAAGATACATTTCCCTTAAAGAACTTGGAGAACTAATTAAGTTCCCTGGAATTCCAATGAACGAATTTCTGTATTTTAACAACGACCAGGATATTCCTAAGAAAGATAAAACTTATCCTAAGAAA
>LNZD02000001.1:0-5934 GCA_001469005.2 SAR324 cluster bacterium lautmerah10 | reverse complement strand
ATATTCATTGATATGAACGTTCCAGAAAATGTTTTTTCATGGATGAATTCTAGAAAAGTTATGCGTAATTTTGGTTATGGTTTTTATCAACGAATTCAGGGCTATACTTCCACTCTACTGTGTTACGCCATTTTTTGTGTGATCATCCTGAATATCATCGGTTGGATGCAGATGAGGCATCATCTATCTACCTTGGTTATGTTGATGTTTGCAATCCTGTCCCTTTCCATCATATGCATCATTACCATCATCAAGGCTTCGCAACTTCAACATACGAGTTCAGAGCATCGCAACATGATTTTGAATGATATGTTCCTCAAAGAAAGAAATCTGATGGAAAAAATCAGTGATAACCATCAGAAGATGCGTATGATCAAAGCGAAGACACTTCTAAAAGAAGTTGATGAATCCATCCATTTTGAAGAATTAATACACAATCCCACCAAAATCCTTGGCTATACGGCTTCACCAAACGTTATCAGTTCTGCACTTGGTATCATTTTAACGGGACTCGTATTGGCGATGGAAGGATTTGCAGGATCCGGAATTAGCTACGATTCCAATGGATGGTTTAATTTCTGAATGACAAGGATAAGCAAACAAACTAGCTGAGGATATGGAATGATCAGTTAAAGGCTCAAAGGTTCCCTTGTAACTGATATGGTGTCTTATCAAATTGTTATGAGCGTTTATTTTTTGTTAAAATCTAATTTCCAGTAAGGTTCATCAATCTCGAAGAATCATTAATAAATAAAACAACCTGAATTATGTTAATCGTCATCTCTCCTGCGAAAAATTTAGACTTTCAGAGTCCAGTAAAATTTAAAAGTGTCACTCAGCCTTTGATGATCGATCAGGCAAAGAGTCTGGTTCAAATTTGCAAGAAGCTTTCACCCACTGATTTAACTGATTTAATGGGCATAAGTGATAAACTTGCACTTCTCAATGCCGAAAGATTTAAAGAGTGGAAACTTCCATTTGATGAAGAAAATTCAAAACCAGCGATGTTTGCTTTCAACGGAGATGTTTATGAAGGCTTGAGTGCAAAAGATTTTGATGAGGATGACTTATATTTTGCTCAAGACCATCTGAGGATCCTTTCTGGATTGTATGGGGTCCTAAGGCCTATGGATTTGATGCAGGCTTATCGCTTAGAAATGGGAACTAAATTAAAAAATTCAAAAGGGGATTCATTATATAAATTTTGGGGATCACAAATAGCCGATCATTTGAACAAGGATTTAGATGGAAATAATCAATTCTTGATCAACCTTGCATCAGATGAGTATTTTAAGTCCGTGGATTTAAAAGCCTTAAAAACTAAAATTATAAAACCTGTATTTAAAGACTTTAAAAATGGAGATTATAAAATTATAAGTTTTTTTGCTAAGAAAGCACGGGGTATGATGGCACGTTTTATCATCAAAAATAGATTAATGAAACCCCAACAACTGGCGGAATTCAATTTTGGTGGCTACCAGTATAGTCACGAAGAGTCTACAGATTTATCGCCTGTATTCTTAAGGGATAATGTGAACTAACTATGCGATGACCAGATACAGGTCCGTATTTTTTTTCTTAAGTTCTAATAAATTAATCGGGTTGCCCAGCCACCCATTATTCACCATGCTTACCTCAATGTATCCGTATCCTCCTTTACGATCCGGTGAGGTTAAATCTTTGTGAGCTTCCTCTTTCGTTAGTGTCCCCAAGACATTAAAACCTGCATTTTTTAGCATTCGTCCTGCAGATTTGATTTTTGCCTTATTTGGGGTTCCTTCCTTAGGTTTCATCATTGAAATCTCTTTCAGATTCTATTTCCCTCGTTTATGACCTCGGAGATCATTTATGATCTGTAGTATGAAAACAAAATTCAGACACTTGTTCTAGGTTAGTAAACTCATTTATTCAATACATTATTCAGAAATGCCTCAAATAAACTCAGGCTTAAAAAAATGTAATCTTGGAATCATTTTATTGGTTTTAGGCCTAATCATACTCGCCATAAGTCTCTTCATCCCAATCAATTTCTTTGTATCTATGATCACTGGACTGACCTTGATGTTGATATCGTTGGTCCGTTTCATAAAAAATATTTGCTCGGAGTGTGGAATCGTAATCGATGATAATGATATCCCATCATGCCCAGGATGCGGTGTCGACTTCAATTGATTCATTTGAGCTAAAAGCATTTTATCATTAACCATACTCCTGAATGAAATGCTACGGTCAGTATTCTTTCTTGAGAGTATTGTTTTTGAAATATCTTTTGCCAGTGTTCATTCTTTTTTGTGTGTTTGAAGTTGTTCGGGCGCAATGTTGGATTGATAACCGCCCCTGATACAGCAATCTGTACTTAATTTCTTGTTCAAATTCCAAGAATCTCTTTGCTGGTGTTTAGTTTCATCATTTCACCACAAGCATTTAATGGTCTGGAACTTTGCGGAAAAGAGAGTTGATTGACTTGGAAACCTGCATCAGCCAGATTAAGGCATCGGCACCAATATTTTAAACAAGGACAATATGAGTTTTATGGAAAAATGGGATAAGGCATTTGAGTCAAGGGACCGTGATGCCCTTTCCGAGTTATTGGATGATGACTTCGTTTTTGTTCGTCATCAGTCCGGGAGCGAGATGACCAAGGAAGAGATGCTCAACATGTGGACCTCTGACGGGCCCAAACCGGATGTGAATAATTTAAGAATCATTTATGAGAACGAGGATATTTTGGTCACTCACCGATTTATCGATTTTCCAAGCGGAGATAAGGAAGCGGTGATGGGAGTCATGCTCCTGAAAAATGGGAAAGGGATCAGGATGGAAACGGGCGCGACCCCGATGCCTTCCTGATTTCTGAAAACCAACCTTCAATGAAAACAACGATCCATTAAAAAAATCATGTCGATACAACTTTTTAAACAATATACCCAGGCTATGGTTGATTCTGATTGGAATACAATCGCTTCAATGTACGCAGAAGATTGTGTGAGCGTCGATCCGGATGGAGCTGTATTTGAGGGAAGAGAAGCGAACTTGGCAAACGATCAGAAATGGGCATCGATGATGTCTGATTTCAAATTCAATTATGCAAATACGGTTGAATCAGGCAAGGTGACGGTGGTTGAAATGGAAATCACCGGTACCATGACCGGGGAGATGCCTATGCCGGATGGGACAAGTATTCCTCCCACCGGTAAAACCCACACATTCAAAGCGTGCATGATCATGGAATGGGATCAGGGACAAATCAAAAAACAAAGAATATATGCGGATTTTGTCTCCTTTATGGCAGGCTTTGGAATCATGCCAGGCTAGTTGAAGACGAAGTTTTTTCATCTTTCCGTAGTGGCTTGTCGTCGTCTTTTCAATGTCCCCCTTCGGCGTCAAGCCTAAATCAAAAGCAAACTTCTTCGTTTCCCTCTTTCCAATTTGGTGGGTTTCCCCGATGGGAATCTTCATCTTTCCGATCTGAACCATGAAACTTGGAGAACCAGGCATCTACTTCAATGGGAGGCTTTTCCTCAATCCTGGTGAACCCTGGTAACTGAGTATCCATAATCCGGTTTTCTGAGAATCCTGGTCAACGTCTATTGACCTGAGAGTCAGCATCTGGCAAGTTTTGTTGAATGCCAACCCCAATCAAAAGGCTCAAAAATGAATTTCATGATGAATCCTAAGACCGTTTTAACGGTAATTGCTGTTCTCAATGCGTTGCATGGAATTTTGTGGATATTCTTTTTACCTCTGCCGGAGATGGGCGAAGAAGCGGTATTAATAGGCACCACTTACGGAAAGATTGTCGGTTGTTTAAACTTGGTCATTTTTTCAATTCTGTTTTTCAGTCGTGAACTGGAACCTGCATCGATCAAAAGAATCCTTGTTGGAACAGGAGTCGGGTTCTTATTCCTCAACGCCTTGACCATCAATCATGGAATCATAAAAGCTGAGGAATTAGGTGAGCTTGCAACACCACTTCCCGTCATCATTGTTTGGGCTCTTATAACGATCTGGATGTTATCAGCGGGTCTCAGGAAAGAGCAGTAATTCTATTTCTGGTTTTTGAATTCCTGCAAATCGACTTTTTGATCAATCTTAGACTCGATTCCTATCTGGTTCGAAATATTGCTCCGGGAGTTTAATTTGGACCAACCAACCATCAGCCGGTTTCGTAAGGAACTTTATAGCAGGCTTAAGGAATTGGAAGACTCGGAAAAAACGACCACCGAAGATCATAGGACTGTAGAACTCGACCAGGCCACACAGGGGAGACTATCCAGAATGGATGCAATGCAGGTTCAGGCAATGGCACTGGAAACCAAACGAAGACGAGAACTCGGAATTCTTAAAATCAAGTCTGCCTTGAAAAGGATCGAAGAGGATGAATTCGGTTGGTGTGTCAGCTGCGGTGATGAAATTGCGCTCAAAAGACTTGAATTGGACCCGGCCACACCGACTTGTATCGAGTGCGCTTCCAAGGCATCTTGATTTAAGGGATATTTAAGCAAAATACCAAAAAACATTGAGAACCTTTTTCTGCGTCGGCATTCATGACAGAGCCTGATTTCTTCTTACAGGATTGGTTCAAATCCATTCCCCCCTTACTGTTCTTCTGGGGGATCGTGGTTATTTGGATTTTGAGTCGTTTGGTATTCTGGGTTCTGAAAAAATCCCAATCTGCGGGTCATTCGAGTGAAAGCTCAGACGAATAATTTTGTTCCACGGATCGAATCCGGAGTCCTTAGAGTTTCTTCCCAATGAAAAATCTGCCCAAGGAATCACCCCCCTGATTCCTGTGAGATGGGCATTTAATTTTTTAGATTCCCAGAATTCATAAAGTCTAGATTCCAAACAACTTGGTTTGACTTGGAATGTTGAGTGAACCAGACTGTTCACTCGGCACAAAAATCTGAAAAGGAATGTAAAATGACCAATACTGAAATTAGTGATGCGATGATGAAAGCCTTCAATGAGGCAGACTGGGATACGTGGAGATCCTTCATGGCGCCAGATGTGACGATGCAGGATTTTGCTTCGGGAGATTTTATTGAAGGCGTGGATGCCGTAATGGGCTATGTAATGGGCTGGAAATCGTCTTTTTCGAATATGATTGGAACTTTAGAGAACAGAATTGAATCAGGTAATACACTCGTTGAGGAATGTTCCTGGACAGGTACCAATGACGGTGAACTGCCAATGCCCGATGGATCCAAAATCCCCGCAACCGGGAAATCGATAACCATCAAAAATGTCCTGATTTTTGAAATGGAAAATGGCAAATGCAAGTCTGCAAAAAATTACAGGGATGCCATGTCCATGGGGGCTCAATTGGGATTGATGGGTTAATCACCCGTATTTCAATAAGGGGTTTAGGATATTTGAAAGCTTTAAAATTCAGTCATTAATTTAAACGATTAGCTCATAAGCTTTTTAATATCCTCCCCCAGCATTTTTCAGAATTATCAGGGTAATCTGGAGTCATTGACTGACTTCAGTGGTATTTTTGATTGCCAGAATTTTTCATAAAAACCTCTCGGTTAGTTAAGTTAACAATGATCATTAAATTATAACAAAATCACCCATATCATTTTTTATTTAACCTTTTCTTAAAATGTTCTAATTGATCAGAAAATTCTTGTGTTTCCTTAATATTGCCAATCTTACATTCAAATAATTCAAACTCACCCCATTCAGAAACATCTTCTTTTATTTTATTCCCTTTTTTATCATCTGAGTAATATTCTAAGTACTCAAGAACAAGTATCCCAGTAAAGTTGAGCGAAACCCAGATTATCCGGATTCAAATACCGAGATGGATTTTAAGATAGAAGGCGGGCAGATCAAGTTCATGGATGCCAACATCTACGCCAAACTGGTATGGTCGCCACTAGCGCTGGATCAGTAGTTAATCAAGAATAGTACCTGTCTCTTATACAC